>JACQWW010000061.1 GCA_016209025.1 Elusimicrobiota bacterium
GGATAAATCCTGATAAGATGATTGGGATGGTAATAAACCGCTTTCGACAAGGCTTCGAGCATACCCCCGATATCACTGCGAAAACCGGTCTCCTTGCTGAAAAGCGCCTCTTCGGCGACAGCCACGGCCAAAAGCTTGTCAGTGCCTTTTAAAACCAGGCTTAAAGCTTTTTTCTTCCCAAGCTCTTCAATGAGTCCCTGGCGTTTAGCCAGAAGCTTGAGCTTGACGTATTCCTGAAGCGCTTGAGGAGCCGGCAGAACCGGCTTGGGTTTTTGGTTTTCAAAGGGAACAACGCCCGCGGGCCCCTGAGCTGGAACTTCCAAAGAAACTTGAGACTTTTGCGCCTCGGCGGATGTTTCAAGTCCGGACAGGGCCGGCTCCGGGGACGCATCAAAAGCCGGCGCGGTTTCACTGCTTTGTTTTATTTCACCGGATTTGTTCTCAATCGGTTTGCCGGCCATGCGATAACTGATCCGGTTGATGTACTCCTTGGCCAGGGCCGTCTCTTCGGAGCCGGCTCCCATGCGGATGACCTCCATAAAATTTTCCATGGCTTCATCCATTTGACCGTCTTCATAAAGATCAATGCCCCGAAACAGCAGGTCTTCGCTTGAAGGCCCCTTGCGCCCCCTGGCCTCAGCGGTAGAAACCAAGGCGGCTAAGGCAAATGAGGCAACTAAGGCGGCTAAAACAAATAAATTAAAAATACGTTTCATGGTTGTTTAATATTAGCCTAACATCAAAATCATGACCCCGCAACAGGTAAGTTCATGACGGCCTGCAGCTCTTTTATTATTTCCCCGGCTTTATCGCGGCGCCCTTGACGGATAAAATCGCCGATGAGGCCGTTTAGGTTTCTGACGGCCAAATCGTAGCGCGGATCAACTTTCAGCGCCTCGATAAAATAATGAGCCGCCTTATCGGGATCGCTCATTTGAGAGTAAAACGATCCAAGATTGTTTAAAATCTCTTTATCTTGTCCGTAAAAATGAAGGCCGCGCTTTAAAACCCTGACCGCCAAATCAGCGTAAATTTTCGGATCCTTTAAAAAAATCGAAGAAGTGAGATGTTGATAAACAAGCCGGTTGGTAGGATTGATGTAAAGGCTGGTTAAATAATCATTAAGGGCCTCCTTGGTGCGGCCCAGGCCGGCGAGCATGACGGCCCGGTTGAAATAAATTTCATCATAGCCGGCGTTGGATTTCAAAGCCTCGTCATAAGCCCAAAGGGCCTTTTCCACCTGGCCAAGCCGGGCGTAAACATTGCCGATCTCATAGTCTTTGTTGACTTCCCGGGGAAAAAGGCGATGGGATTTCAAAAGGCGTTCCAGGGCCAAATCGAACCTGCCTTCGCGGTGAAGGACAAAGCCGCGGAAGTAATAAAATTCACTCAGCCAATAGCGCGTAAGGCGCACGCCGACGGCGACAAACGCGATGCTTAAAATGCCAGCCGCGACAACCCGGGGTAGACGAGAATGTAGAATGTAGAATGTAGAATGTTGGGGGGGTTCTTTATTCTTCCCAATATTCAACATTCCATATTCCATATTCTTCGGGTAAAGGCTCACCAAAACTCCGGCCAGCCACCAGAACAAATAACATGGCATGGCGAAATAAAGGCTGACGTTTAAAATATTGTCCACCAACATGGCCGCAATGCCGCTTAAAATACCGCAGGCAAAAATCCGGCGCTCCACAGAGCCGATGGTCCCCAGATTACGAAAACACCAAAACACGAAGGCGCAAAAAAACCATAAATAAATTCCCATGCCCACGGCGCCGGCTTGGGACCATACTTGGATTAGCGCATTATGGCCGTCATTGGCATGAGTGCGCAAACCCTCGAAACGCCGCGTATATAACAATTCACCTTGGTAAAAAGGGTAAAAAAGCTCCAGGCTTCCCCATCCCTTGCCGAAAAACGGCCGCTCCCTGACGAACTGCCAGCAGCCGGACCAGATTAAAACTCTTTGAAAAAACGGCTGATAAGCGGACTTGGGATTGTCAGGATCTTTTTTAAAAATTTCCCCCACCTCGGACAACCTGCCGATGGCGCTCGGACTTCTGTTTTGAGCGCCGCTCGGCCACAGCAGAAACATAATCAAGGCGGCGGCGGCCGCGGCAAGCATTCTGCGGCGCGCTTTTAGAAACTCCTGACGGTCGGACTGCGGACATTTCTTGTGCCACAGCCAAAAAGCCAAGGCCGAACCGAAAACAGCTCCCGCCCATGACGAGCGCGTCAAAGTGGCCAGAAGCCCCCCCTGGAAAACCAAAAACATGAAGGCATACAGACCGGCATCTTTTGTCTTTTTGACCATAGCGATCCCCAGCAAAAGGCCGGGCATCAAGGTTGCCAGATAAGGAGAAAGAAAATTGGGGTTGCCGAATGTTGATATCGCCCGGTTGCCGTAAGGGCTCATGCTTCTCGGCCAAATAAGATCAACGCCGAAATACTGGCCGATGCCGTAAAGGCTGGCTAAAACGCCTACGAGATAATTGATCGAAAAAAGAACCGCCGCGCCGTTTTTCGACCAACGGTACGCAAAAAAGGCCAAAGCGCCGGCCCAAAGAAAAAAGCCGTAAGGATCCCAAAGGAAGCTTGCGGCCGAATCCACAAAGCCGGCAGGATTAGGCAGGCGAAGACGGGCAAAAATGAGCCAGCCCGCGCCGAAAAGCATTCCGCCGGCTAAAACAGGCATGTCAAGTGAAAAAATATTTTCCCAGCTGTTTTTAAGCATCATGCCGGTCAAAAGCCCAGCCATAATGACCAAAACAACATTGACAAGCCAAAACGAATTGACCCGCATGCCTTCGGCAAAGATTGACGGCTGAAAAAACTGCGGATGATTAAACCACGATAATCCCCAGGTGAACCAGCAAAAAAACGTAAAAATAAAAAGCGGCCCAAAAATGAAAAACGCGGAGACGCGGAGACGCGGAGACGCGGAGATATTTATCCCCGTCCCCGTGTCCCCATGTCCCCGCGTCACCGCGTCCTGTTTTTTGAACGCCCATTTCCATACGGCAAGCGCCGTTAAACAGACGACGGAAACCTGAAGCAGGGTAATTTGAGTCTGATAAGGATTGCGGGTGAAATTGGTAAAAAATAAAAGAGGGCAGACAAAATGGATGACGAGCAAAAGAAAAGCAGTCACTTCCCGATGACGGATTTCTCGACGCCGTATGGCGCGGCGGCCGGCGGCGAAGGCATCATGGCGCGCATGCGCTCGAGAATCGCCTGGCGGTTTTGAATTAAAGCCTGCGCTTCGGCTCTCATTTGTTGATTATTAGGGTCAATTTGCCGCAAAAAACCAAAGTAGGTGGCCACGGCTCTCCTATAATCGCCGAGCATAAGATAACTTTTAGCCAGATTGACGTAAGCCTCGGGATCAGGATGGGCATGACCCGCCCATCTTTCCAGATTAATCAAAGACATCAACGGGCCTATGCCCGCCAAATCCGTGCAGCGGAAAGCCATGATCCGTTTCTTGAATTCCTCCTGCGCTTCAGGAATCCTTCCCAAGCGCGTCAGGGCATAGCCCATCCGGTAATAATTGTCGGGATAGACCGGATCAATATTTTGATAAAGGCGATAGCGTTTGACCGCCTCCTCAAAGAAACCACGGATTTTTTCCGGCGGCTCATTGTTTTGAATTCCCCACTCGGCGCGCTTTAAGAAAAGATTTCCCACGTGGTGGTGCATCTGAACATAGTTCGGCGCGAGTTTGCCGCGAATCAGTTCATAAACTTCCAGCGCCCGGTCAAAGTCGCGGCGCGGCGCGCCCGGCGGATCGCCCCATTCCGGCTTGTTTTTCAATTCCATATCCCAACGATCGTTGAATACATTGCCTAAAAAGTAGTACGCCATAATAAAGCCGGGATTCCTTTTAATGACCTGATTGTAATGCCGTATGGCTTCATCCCATTGCCTCTGTTTTGAATGGACAATGGCGACGTTGTGATGAACGTCGCCCCTGAACCATCCCCAAAAAAAATACATCGGATAAGCCAATAGGGGCGCCGCCAGGCACGCCAATAGACTCTTAGTGTTGATATAGGCGCGGCAATAGCTGTAAACACCTCCCCCTATTAAGATAAGAAAAATAATCCAGGCGATCATCACCATAAGCTGGTCGCCCGGATGCGAAGATCCCAGCATTCTCTGCTGAATTTCAAAAAATTCAACAAAAATTTTATAGCTGACAAATAAAACGCAGGCAAACCCCGCGAATTGAAGCGCCTGCAGGGCAATCTTGCGCCAAAGCGGCGGCTGAGATCCATCACCGGCCCGAGGCGGCGAATTAGCGGTTTGTTCCCTCCACGTCCAATCGCTCAAAGCCAAAGCCGTGGCCATGGCCGGCAAAAGGCCGGTAAATACCCCGCTTGAGACAAAACGGATGCTGACGTCGAAATTATTATGGATTAGAGTTCCATACCAACCGGACAATATGCCCAGCAGATAATAAGCGCGTATATTCACTTTGCCTTCGCTCTTCCAGCGCTGAAGGGCCCGGTAACTCAAAAGACTGACCATGAAAATCAGCCAAAGATAAATGCCGAAGCCGACGATTCCCTCATCAAAAAGAACCTCAAAGTGCTCGTTTTCCGCATGATCCGTTTCCGTGTTATGCTTGCCCTCGATGTGAAAAATCGTGGGCCGGCGGTAAGCGGAATAAATCAGCTTGAAACTTCCGATGCCGGTCCCGGCAATCGGATGAGCTTCGATCATTTCCCAGGTTGACAGCCATGTGTAAATCCTGAATGGGATGGAAACGGGATTCAATCCCGGCGTAATCATCAAAAGAGCGCCAACCCCGGCCAAAGTAACGGCAATGATGGCCCAAAGGCGCTTTTTTAGATACTCGACTAAAGCCAAAGGTATACATAATGAATATAAGACGATCCAAATCGTCGTAACCATGCCGACGCCGATCCAGGCGCCCTTGGTTTCCGTAACCGCGGCATTAAACCATGTCAAGAACAAAAGGCACCAGGCGGCAAAGCTTTTTTTAGCCATGGCCCATGACAGGACCATGGGCGTCATAATCACAAGATAATCACCGAAAAAATTCGGATTCCCAAAAGTGGAAAATACCCGCCTGCCGAACGCTTGACGCCAAATAAAAATGTCAAGACCCAAAACCGGCATGGCCGGCGAATTGCCGGGAAAAAATCTGGTGTCAAGAAATTGAATGAGTCCGTAAAACGTGGAAAGAAATAAACCCCACAAAAGAAATTTAATAATTCGTTCGACCGCTTTTTGATCCCGCACTTTATCGAAAACGATCAAGGCGGCGCTCATATATAAAACGCGCCGTAAAAATTCGTCCAGATTGACCCATTTATAGGTTGCTTGCACGGCAAAGGAAAAAACGCCGGAAAAAAGAAAAGCCACGAAAGGGGCGTAAACAGGCAGATATTCGGCGCTCAGGGACAAGCGCTTTTCTTCAAGTTTCTCCATCAGCCAGAGCCCCAGAAGGGCGGTGATGCCCATTTGGGCCACCGTGATTTTTACCTGGGCGGAATCATAAGTCCTCAAGTAAAAAGTGATGACCACGGCAAAATAAACAAGGGGCAGTCCCCACAAAAGACTGCGGGTGGTTACGCGGGATAAAGCGCTCATAATTCGAAGGGAATGAGGGAATGAGGGAACGAGGGAATGAGGGAACGAGGGATCAAGGGATCAAATGAATAAAAATTTTTTTCTTTTCCCTTGATCCCTCGATCCCTTATTCCCTTATTCCCTTTCTTATAGCCGACGGAGGGATTTGAACCCCCGGCCAACGGTTTACGAAACCGCTGCTCTACCCCTGAGCTACGTCGGCATTTTTTTATTACAGGCATCATTAGATTTTGGCTAATTTTTTTGTCTTTCGCATCTTTTTTGTCGCTCTGCAGCAAAAATGGGCCGACAAAACGCCTTTTGGCTTTTCTTAAGTTATTCTAATTTCCAAAAAAGGTCTTGCAAAAAACAAAACATATTTGCTAAAATTAACCCATGTTTACGCCGAAACTTTCCATCCTTGTCATTGAAGACGACCTGCTGGAACGTAAGCACATAGCCAGCCATCTTAAAGATCATAAGGTTAAATTCGCTTCTGATTTTGATGCGGCCGCATCGAAAATAAAGGAAAGAAATTTTGACCTCTGCTTTATTGATTTGCAACTCAACGAAAACGACGACGATTATTCCGGCTTAAAACTGATCCCCTTGGCAATTTCAAAAGGAATTTATTCCGTGGTCATGTCCGGCCACGATGGCGGACCGACCGTGGCGCGCGCCCACGAGCTTGGCTGCCATGACTTCTATGCCAAAGGCGACGAGGCAAACAGCATCCAGCAGGTTTTAAACAAATTCCGCCGGCAACAGGACAAATCAAAAGAAAAGCGGCTGTTCACGGAACGCTTTATCACCAATGACCCTGACACTCAGTCAGCGATCCTTGAAGCCCTGAAATACGCCCCCTCTGAACTGCCCATCCTTATTCTTGGGCCATCAGGCACAGGAAAAACCAGCCTGGCCCATCTCATTCATGCCTTTTCCCTGCGGCCAGGCCCTTTTGTCCCTATCAACTGCGCCGCTTATACAGAAGAACTTTTGGAAGCCGAGCTTTTCGGCTTTAAGAAAGGCGCCTTTACCGGGGCCAATGAAAACCGCAAAGGAAAACTCCTCCTTGCCGACGAGGGGACTTTGTTTTTGGATGAAATCGGTGTGATGAGCCTTAAAATGCAGACGAAGCTTCTTAAAGCCATTGAGGAAAAATCTTTTCTTGATAGCCTGCGCCTTGAGGAAGGGAGCCGCCTATGTTTCGCCACCGAGGAACACTATCGTTGTGCCAAACAGCACGGCCTCGACAAAGCCCTTGAACGTTTTATGGACGCCATCATCCTGCACAGCCTTGAAAATAACGCCAAAAAAAGAACCCACGTCATCAGAGAACTTAAAATCAGCAACTGGCTTTTTTATCAATCCCTAAAACGATCGAGAATTTCTAATCTCAGAAAGAGAAGTGTAAAAAGCAACCCGGCAAACAATCCCGTGAATGTGCAGGCCGGCCTTTTAAGCACAAAAGGCAAACGTGACGGCAAAACCAATGAAATCCTTATCCCCGCATAACCAGGAACTGCCCCCCGGCCTCTCCCGGCTCATTCATAATGTCAACTCCAAGTGCGCCAGCTTGAAAGGCGGGGCTGAACTCTTGGCAGATTCGCCCCCCGAAGAGGCCCGCGAAATTCTGGAATTAATGGCTCAGCAGGCCGAAACGCTGCTTGAAGCAATCACCGAATACAAAAACCGCCAATGAAACGGGAAAAGGTATTTTCCAAAGGCGGTTTTTATTCGTTTGTCATCCGTATTATTATTATTATGGTTTTCAGCCTTAGACAATAAATAAAAATATTAGAAAGGAGTAGAGTGAAAGAGGCGCTGTTTATGCAAAATTCTAAATCTAAAAAATCAAATAAAAAATCGAGGATGATGGATAAGCTTTATGGCCCAAAATACGCTCAACACGTATTCCGTAGGCTGGAAGAACTAGATCCTGAGTTAAACCGCATTACTCAGGAAATTCCTTACGATGTATTCTGGGCGCGGGAACAATTGAGCATCCGCGACAAGAGTTTGGTTACCGTAGCCGCTTTGATTGCGATGGGAAAAGAGGAGCAAACTAAAATCCACATGCGTGGATTTCTTCGCTCAGGAGGAACCGTCAATGATCTTAGGAATGTCCTAATCCATCTTGCCGTCTACTGCGGCTTCCCCGCAGCAATGAATGGATTTGCCGCTCTTAAAGAGGTGACGGAAAAAATTCGATCAACCAAGTCGGCTCAGCCCGCAAAATGAAATACCTGCCTAAACATATTCTCGTTTCGTCTTTAGCGCTCATTGCTTTGATTTATCTGTTCGCTGGCATTTTGGCTTATAAAAAGTTCCGCGACGACTTTGTTTGGGCGCAGTTTTCCAACCAACAAAAAATGGCCCGGATCGTAAATCAATCACTTAATCTTTACTTCGATAAACTTCGGCTCGCCGCAGAGAACACGGTCCTGCAGCCAGCTTTTCGTCCGGAAGCCAATACAAACGATGATCGCATCCGCTATGAACGATCGTCTTCAAAAGTGTCAAAACGATTCCTTGCCGATCAGGGAATTTTGACGATTTTAGTGGGACCAAGAAAGGCGATAGAACCCCCGGCTGGTTCATTAAAACTTTTTAATTGGCAAATTTACAAAGCGCTCCCAGAAAAAAACAGTAAAGGCGATTTGATTGCAAGCGGCAGAAGAATGCTTGCCAGGAATATTTTGCGAACTTTCAAGGATATTCACTATGTCTTCGAAATGGACGCGAATGGAGACTTGGTTTTCCTCGAACCATTCGATATCCAGAAAAACATCACGAGTTTCAACTACGAATTCCGCGACTATCTTCAACTGGCGAAAACTTCCCGCGCCACCGCAATCTCCGAAGGTTATATTAGCCATGATCAAAACCGAACCCAAATTATTACCGTCGCAACCCCCATCTTTGACGGCACAAATAAAATCGTGAAAATTTTTGCCGTTTCAGTATCGGCAAATACCCTTCGGGAAAAAGTTTTTAAGTCGCTTAAGGAAAGCATGGATGTTCGAGATGGCACAGTTTTCTATCTGGTGGACCGCCATGGCCATGTTGTTGCCAGCAGTTCAGGCAAAAATATCTATTTTCCCATGGAAGGCGGCAAGGATGACGAAGTGGATCAGGGAAACCTCCGAAATATAGGTTTTTTTAAGGAAATTGAATGGCTGGCAGATACTCTTGAAAAAGGAAATCTCTGGGAGCGAGGAACTAAAAGCTGGCGGTTTAATTCTTTACGTCAAGACTTTTTTGGGGAATATAAAAACTTAGATGGAACCGAAGTGTTTGGCAGTTTTTATCCTGCTGCACCTATCAGTTATGGAACTTTGAACTGGGGTATTCTTATCGAAACACCCAAAAATCAACTTTTAGCATCAGGGCGTTCCTTAATTCAGGTATTTACGGTTGCTGGACTGGCATTGCTTGCCATTATTTTTGTTCTTTATGCAGTAATATTTCGGAGTTTTAACCGGATCGAATCTCGGCTTGATACAAAAGAAAAAGAGATTGGCCTCATTTCCGCCCAGGTCGCCCACGACATCCGCTCACCCCTGGCGGCTTTGGATTCTGTCATGGGCAACGTGAGTAAACTGCCCGAAGAGGAGCGCCTTATCATCCACGGCGCCGTCAACCGCATTCGGGACATTGCCAATAATCTCTTGGAAAAACATCGAAGCCGGGATGGCCAAGTCAATCGGCGGCAAAAGAAGCTTCCCAACGATCCTTCGGCCCAGAAAACAGAAATCTTGTTGCTTTCCAGTTTGATTGAATCTCTCCTTACAGAAAAACGATCTGAGTTTGGCAACCGCCCGGACATTGAGATCGAGTTTCGCCGGAATGTATCTTCCTACGGCCTATTCGCCAAAATCGAACCAACAGAATTCAAGCGGGTTCTCTCAAACCTTATCAACAACAGCGTTCAGGCCATTGGCGACAAAGGCTTAATTTTTGTCACGGCCTTCTACGACCGCGGTAGTATCCAACTTGAGGTCCAAGACGATGGCCCGGGCATTCCCCCGGACATCCTGGCCAAGTTGGGCCAAAAAGGAATAACCCACGGCAAAACCGGCGGGGCTGGCCTCGGCCTTTACCATGCGAAAACCATGGCCGAGGCCTGGGGTGGAAACCTTAAGATTACATCTGAAGTCGGAAAGGGAACAACCGTAACCCTGATTTTCCCCTCAGCCGAACCTCCTCAATGGTTCATGCGCCGGCTATGGCTGGACCCTCGGTCGCCCGTCGTCATCCTTGACGACGACCTCACTATCCATCAGGCCTGGCAGGGGCGTCTGGATTCTTCGGACGCCAAAGACAACAACCTTGAAATTCATCATTTTTCCACGCCGGCCGAATTGCGCGGCTGGGTTAAAGAAAACCCAAAAGCATCCCGAAAGGCTGTTTATCTTATGGATTACGAGCTTTTGGGATTCAAGGAAACCGGCCTGACTTTGATTGAAGAGTTGGGCCTCGGTCAACAAGCCATCCTGGTCACCAGCCGTTTTGAAGAAAAGGAAATTTTGGACAACTGCCGGCGCCTGGGCGTACGCCTGATCCCTAAAAACCTGGTAGGCTTTGTAGTCATAAAAATAGAGACAAACGGGGACGATAAAACATCGTCAACCTCGTCTACCTTAATCTGCGACACTATTCTTATTGACGACGATCTCCTTGTCCACAGAATGTGGCAAAGGGCGGCCAAGTCCCACGGGCAAAACCTTAAAACCTTTAAAAGTCCGCAGGAATTCTTCAATGCCGGCGGCGAGCTGTTTCCCAAGGAAACAGCCATTTACCTGGATTCTGTGCTGGGCGATGACATTAAAGGCGAAGACTTTGCCCAAGAACTTCACGCCAAAGGCTTTACGAATCTTTATCTGGCCACCGGCCACTCCCCCGACAAGTTTAAGGACATTTCCTGTCTCAAAGCGATTGTCGGCAAAGAGCCGCCTTGGAACAACTAAAAGCTGAAATAATTTTCCGACCCCGCACTCGCTCTTGAACAATTACGAATATTTTTTGCGCAGAAAACCGCCCAAAACCCCTCATAAAAATTGGAGACCATTTTGGGACCAAAACCATAAAAAGCAGGCAAAATCCAGCAAAGTCAAAAGTTTAAATGGCGGAAGGATTTTTCGGTTTCTCCGACGGAAAACAGGTTCAGGCAAGATCAGGCAAAGAACAGCAAAAAGCCGACGGAGGGATTTGAACCCCCGGCCAACGGTTTACGAAACCGATGCTCTACCCCTGAGCTACGTCGGCCCGTTTTTTTCATCGTTAGATTTTGGCTAATTTTCGCATCATTCGCCAACCATTATCGCCAGATTGATCGTCATTATGATCAAAAATCCGGCCAAAAGCCCGGCGTCAACCGCGGTTTTCCGGCGCAGCCGGCGGCCGGCATATATCAGCTCGCAGGCCGCAAAAAGAACGGTTCCCGCTGCCAGGGAAAGAATAAAAGTCTCTAGAATCTTCCAGGCAAAAAGACCGCCGAGGCCGGCGCCCAGGAAAACCGGCAAGCCGGCGACAAGAGCCAGCCCGGCCGACAGCCTGGCGCCTGGCCGCGGATTGACGATCGGCGCCGTAATATTAAATCCTTGAAAAAGGCCTTGCAAGCCGAATCCCAAGGCCAAAAATAAGGAGAAGGCTCTTTCTTTCCAAAAACTTTCCGTTCCCAACGCCAAACCGCCGCTTAAATTATGCAGGCCGGCCGCCGCGGCCCACAAAAGCGCGGCGCGCCGGGCGCGCTTTGAAGGCAGAAGTTCGTCTTTTTCTTTGCCGATCAGATTGTTTTTAAAAAACGCCAAACCTAAAAATCCAGCGGACAAACCGGCGGCCAGCATGACCAGGCGCCAAACCAAATCCCACCATGCCGGATAATCCATCGTCATAAGGAACGCCAAGCCTCTGAGTTCGCCTGTCAATCGGCCGCCGATTTCCACGAATAAACCGGCCAGGATGCCGGCGGAAAACGTCATTAAAAACGAACGGGTTTTGTCGGTGACATCCGAATAATAGACCACGATAAAACCGGCAAAAACAGGGCCGCCGGCTATCAAAGCTAAATAAAAAAGAGTCATTCAGAACTTCCCCAAACGGGTAAGTTCTGAAGCTTGAAGCGCGAAGTCTGAAGTCTGAAAAAGGGAAAAACCTGTTTTTTTCATACTTCAAGCTTTAGACTTTAGACTTAAGACTTCAGAAATTCCTTAAGGGAATTTCTGGAAGTCATTGGGTACGGTAGGATTTGAACCCACGGCCCCTCGCGTGTAAGGCGAGCGCTCTAACCGATGAGCTACGTACCCGGTTTAATTTCTCTTTGATTTGAAAAAGTCTTTAATAATATCAGCCGCCATATCCCTGCCGCCCAAGCCAAAGGCCAGAGCCAAGGCAAGACAGATGGCGCCTAAAATGATCTGGAAGCTGGAAGAAAGAATCTCGGTATTGATCCCCAATTGCTCCAAGGCCATGAGCGAGGCAAAGATGATTACCACGACATTGGCCAATTGGCTCAGGGCCGAACCGCCGCGAATATTATTCGATGTGGCGGCGTTCGCCACAATTTGAGCGACAAAATGCCCGAGAACCAAACCGCCAAAAAGAATCAGAATGCTGGCGATGAGCTTTGGGATAAATAAAACGAAATTCTCAAGAAGCTCGGAAACAACCGTCAGCTCCACGACATTGGCGGCTGATACGATAAAAACCAGGACAATCAGCCAATAAACCAAAAAGCCGACGACAAAACCCGGGGACCGGCCGAAACCGACGCGCGAAAGAATTTCGTTGAAGCCGACCTTCTCGGTGTATTCGTCAAGACGGATGCTGCGGAAAAGCTTCTCGGCCACCGCCCGCAGGCCCCTAGCCAGCATAAAGCCGATCAAAAGCAGCAGGAGCGCCCCGACGATGCCCGGCAGGGTCGCCACCACCCGGCTCCAGAAATTCAAGAACGGATCTGACACAACCCTCAACCACTCGCTCTGCATATGCATGTTTATTACCTCCCCCTAATCCAGACTTTGCACTTTAGTAAAACAAGATTTTAAATCAATTGCAAATAAAAAAAACCTGAAACATGAAGTCTGAAACATGAAACGCGAAACAAAAAAGGGATTCTTTTTTTCAGGTTTCATGTTTCAGGTTTCAGGTTTCTCTGCGGCGGGCCGTCGTAGCCGAAGGCCGACGGGGCGATTTTCCTCATGGGTTTTTCGCGCTGCTGTTCCTCCCATGACTGGATGGCCACGCCGGCCGCCCGGCAAATGATAAAAAACGGATTGCCCAAATCCGGCGGGAAACCGATCTCACAAAGGCAGGCCGCCATTGTCCCGTCAATATTGATGGGAACCGGCCGGCTGAGCTGTTTGGCAAGGGCATCTCTTAAGGCTTCGATGACCTTAATGTATCGGCCGCTGATTTCGCATTGCCCGGCAAGATTAAAAAGTGTTTTGGTCCGCGGATCCTCTGAATGCAGCCGGTGGCCGAGGCCTGAAGCCCTGATGCCTCTGACTTTCAAACCTTCGATATATTCCTTAGCGGCAAGATCAAGAGACTTCTTGTTTTTTTCGGCAATCTTTTCGACTTCATAAATCATGGCCATGGCATCGCCGACCGCCGCTCCGTGATATTTGTTAAAAGCCAAAATTCCCGCGGCAATACAGGCATTAAGGGGCGCGCCGGTTGAAGCCACGTTCCTGCCCACCACCACGGAAGGCGGCGAAGCGCCGTGATCCATTGACCCGATCATAATGGCGTTTAAAAGCCTTTCCACCGGCGGCGCCGGAACCTTGCCCGTCCACAAAAGATAAACGGCTCCGGCGAAAGACAGCTTTCCCATGACCTGCTCGACCGGATAGCCCCGAATCAAAATTTTATTCGGCTCGACATGGCTTAAGGCCGTGTTCCACTCAGATTCTTTGTCCACTTTATCCTTTATACTTTAGCCTTTTCTTCTCAGAACCCCAAACTTCGTCATTGCGAGTCCCGCCGCAGGCGGGACGTGGCGGTCCAGCAAGGCAGTCCTGTGCGAAGACACAGGGCAATCCCATAAAAGGCTTTTTCTTTAATGAGATTGCTTCGCCCGAGGCTCGCAATGACGACCTAAATAACTGCGTTCTTTTTCTTTAAACGTTTCACCAACTAACCTGGGAATATCCTGCAACGTATGAGCTATCCTAACGCCTGCCTCCGCAAGCGCCTTGATTTTTCCCTCATAAGTTCCCCGGTCCTTCATAACCAGGGCCCCGGCATGACCGAAGCGAAAACCCGGCAGAGCGTTTTTGCCGGCGATAAAGGCCACGGCCGGTTTAGTGAATCCACCGGACATAATAAAGGCGGCCGCCTCTTCTTCATAGCTTGTGCCGATTTCGCCGAACATGACAACGATCTTCGTTTCCGGATCATTTTCAAAAAGGGCCAGGGCTTTTTTAAACGGCGTGCCGATGATCGCGTCGCCGCCGCAGCCGAAACCGGTGGTCTGGCCGAAACCTGAACGCGAAAGATAATAAGCGATGGTCGAGGTCATGCCGCCGCTTCTGGAAACCAGCCCCACCGGACCGGGCGTAAAAATTTCCTTGACATAATCTTTGGCCCCGCCCAAGCCGCCCAGCCTGAATTTGCCGGGGCTGACCAGGCCGGGCGTATTCGGGCCGACGATGGTCACGCCTTTTTTTTCGGCAAAAGCCGTCATTTCCATGGCGTCGTGAATAGGGACTCGCTCGGCATAAATAAAAATATTCTTGATGCCGGCGTCAATCGCCTCGTAAACCGCGTCTTTGACAAAAGCCGGGGGAACATTGATCGAGGACCAATCGGCTTGATGATGCTTCAAAAGCTCCACAACCGTATCGTAAACCGGAACGCCCTGGACGTTTTGCCCCCCTTTACCGGGAGTCACCCCGGCCACGGGCGGCGAGCCGTATTCCTGCATCCGGTTGACGAAACGCAGGCCGGATTCGCCGGTAATGCCTTGAATGATCGCTTTAGTGTTCTCGTTGACTAAAATAGCCACTCGACGCTCCCTAGAACTTCCCCAAATCGCTTTTTCCCCTCTCCCTGCGTAAGCGGGGAGAGGGCAGGGTGAGGGGTTCGAAAGAGAAACCCCTCACCTTAATCCTCTCCCCGTTCCACGGGGCGAGGAGATTCGGGGAGGTTTTAGCCATACATCAACGCCTTCAGCCGCTCAACACACTCTTCAACGAACGATTCCCTTGGGAATGATTCGACAATCCCGCCGTCTTTGAGCATTTTCAGGGCTTCCCTGTCCCGGTTTCCCGCCAAACGCACGACAAAAGGAATCTTGGGCTGGAGTTCCTGGAACGCTTTGACGATGCCCTCGGCGGTAACCGTCAAATCCTGGGTCACCACGCCGCTCAAAAACAAAAAACCCTTGATTTGGGGGATGCCCATAACCAGCTTGACCGCCTCATAAACTTTGGGGGCAGGAGGCGAACCGGAACAATCGCAAAAATCAACGGGTTTCAAGCCGTAGGCCGAAAGAATATCCAAAAGCGTCAGGCTGAAGCCGGAGCCGACAGAAACCACGCCGACGGTTCCATCGTCGTAAAGGTCCTGATAATGAACCACTCCGCGATAATCTTTTTTATCTATCTCCTGGGCCGCCAGTTCCCTGGCGGTCGGGGGCCGGGGGCGCTCCTCTTCCATGGGAATATCGAGCTCCTTGAGCACGGGCAGGCGGAAGGCCGCGTCCTCGTCAATCTGAAAAATCGCGTCGCAAGCAACAACTTCGCCCCCCTCGGTTATCACCAGAGGATTGATTTCAACGAGCCGGCCTTGAAAATTCTTAAACGCCTTAAAAAGGGCTGTCAAGGCCTGGCTGACTTTGACGATATCCTGGCCTTTCAAGCCCATGCGCTGGGCAAGGACCCTTCCCTGAAAAGCATGAAAAGGTTCGAGGGGCGAATGATTGTATTTGACGACGTCGCGCCCCCCAGGGGCTTCAACCCCGCTCCGCAGCGCTTCGGGGGCGGAGTTGCGCCCAGAGGCCGCGGCCGTCGTCCCTGACCCTTCGCCCCCCCGGGGCTCGTTGGGTCCCAGGCCTCCGGGATGGGAGCTCTGCGAAGGGGCATCCTGCGACGTTTTAAAAACCTCCTCGATATTGCCGCCGCCTTTTCTGGAAAGAATAAAAAGAACGTCCTGCTTGTCGGGGTCAATGGTGACGGCCGCGTAAAGCTCCTGCTTGATTTTGAGCTTTTCTTCGATTAAAACCTCAGTCACGGTTTCATGGCCGAATTTTTTTCCGATCAACTGCCCGGCGGCATCCTGCGCCTCGCGCGGCGTATTAACGAAAAGCACGCCGCCTTTTTTGGCCCGGCCCGGAGCTAAAATCTGGGCCTTGACAACCATCGGCCCGCCAAACGATTCCGCGGCCCGAAAGGCTTCCTCCGGTGTTTTAGCCCTTATGCCTCTGGGAATTTTCAGTCCCGCGCGTTTAAAAAGTTCCTTGCCGAAAACTTCAACGAGTCTCATACAAGAAAGAATGTTGAATGTTGAATATTGAATATGGAATGTTGGGAATCCGGTCTTCTCCAATATTCTACATTCAACATTCCAGCTTCCACCCTATATTCTATATTCCACATTCTACATTCAACCCTTTCGCGACCGCTTCGGCAATCTCAAGGCTGGTATTTTTGCCGCCCATGTCGTAAGTTCTGACCTTTCCCCCGTTGATAACTTCAGCGACGGCCCTTTCAAGCCGCACCGCTGATTTACCCTCCCCCAACCACTCCAGCATAAGTTTGACGGTCAAAATCATGGCCATGGGATTGACTTTATATTGGCCCGCATATTTTGGGGCCGAGCCGTGCGTCGGCTCAAAAACCGCGTATTTTTCTCCGATATTGCCGCTCGAGGCGAACCCAAGGCCGCCGACAAGCTGGGCGCAAAGGTCGGAAATAATGTCCCCGAACATATTGGAGGTCACGATTACGTCGTAATTTTCCGGATTCTTCAAAAGCCACATGCACATCGCGTCAATATTGGCTTCCTGAAAAGGAATTTCAGGGTAATCAGCGGCCACTTTGCGGCCGATTCTAGTCATCAGGCCGCTTGTTTCACGCAGGACATTGGGCTTTTCCGCCAATGTCACAGACTTTCTTTTATTTTTGCGGGCAAATTCAAAGGCGGCCCGAATGATTCTCTCGGCCCCTTTTTTAGTGATGACCCGCAAACTCATGGCCATTTCGTCAGGCGATAGAGCGGCGAACCGCTTGGCCTTGGCTGAATATTTGGCAAGACACTGGGTTAATTCCTGCGGCACCGGATGATACTCAACGCCGACATAAAGCCCCTCGGTATTTTCCCTAAAGACCACCCAGTCAATCGTATCCTTCCAATTCAAAGGATTGCCGGGATAAGCTTTGCAAGGCCGCATGTTGCAATAAAGGTCAAAAAGCTGGCGCAGTTGAACGATGGGCGAAAAATATTTTAATCCCTTGCCTTGCAAAACCGGATCAAGTTCGGCGGCCGCTTCCTCTGAAGGCTTTGAGGTGATGGCCCCGAAAAGACAAACATCGGTTTCCTGTAAAAGCTTGACCGTCCGCTCAGGCAGGGCATTGCCTTCCTTTTTCCAGAACTCCCACCCGATGTCGCCATGTTTGTATTCGGCGTCAAGACGCAGCGCCTCCAGCACGATCATAGCGCCATCCATAACGTCCTTGCCGACCCCGTCTCCGGGCAAAACCGCAATTTTGTATTTAGGCATCATGCCTCCTGAAACTACCTCTATTCGTCATTGCGAGGCCCCTCGGGGGCCGTGGCAATCCCGAAGGTTGCGAGGAGCGCAGCGACGCGGCAATCTCTTTAATGAGATTGCTTCGCCCGAGGCTCGCAATGACAACCTATTAACCATATTTCTTCTTGAGCCTCGCGATCAATCCGCCTTCTTTCAAAAGTTCGGCCGCTTTCTCATCCAGCGGCGAAGCTGGGATGTCTTCAGATGCCGTTAAATTTCTTATTCGTCCCTCGATAGGCCTGATTTCCAATTCATCACCTTCTTTAACTTTAATATGCGCCTGCTCGCTGATGATAAGAGGCAGTCCCAGATTGATCGAATTCCTGAAAAAAATCCTGGCAAAAGATTCCGCGATGACGGCGCCAAAACCGGCGTATTTAATAGCTGCGGCGGCCTGTTCCCTGCTCGACCCGCAGCCGAAGTTTCTGCCGGCTACGATAATATCGCCCGGCCGCATATTTTTTTTGATTTCAGGATAAGCCAGCTCAAAAACATGCTCCGCCGTCAAAAGCTTGTCTGTGATGTTCAAATACCGGCCCGGATAAATAATATCCGTGTCAATGTTTTTATCAAGGACCCTAATGACGCGGCCTTTAATAATCATTGGCTCCTGCGGCTAACCGAAGGCAATGGGGTCAGGTCTTCATTTGTCATTTGTTGATAGGAACTAAATGGCGGCCACAGTTTGTTGTAACAAATGA
>JACQWW010000100.1:0-17656 GCA_016209025.1 Elusimicrobiota bacterium
CTAGACGTCACCAGCGTCACAATCGCCGGCTGGGCCCCATTTTTTATCCTGGGGGTCAACACCACCTACTATGCCCGGGTCAGGGCATCCCATTGGGCAGGCAGGGCCACTGATTGGGCGCAGCTGGGCTCCACTGTCACCCTGGCCAGCGCCCCTTTAAGCCAGGCCTTGACCTTCACGGCTGTCAATGTCAGTTCCCTGACATTCCAATGGCAGGCCAACGGCAATCCTCAGGGCACTCTTTACCTCGCGGAGATTTCCAGCTTTTCCGGCCTGGCTCCTTTGTCCGGATCCTCGGCCACGGTTTTGACCCAGGCAATTTTCTTTGATCTTCAAGCCAACACCACTTATTATCTTCAGGTCAAGGCCAGAAATCACGGGGGAACCGAGACAACCTATGCGGGCCTGGGCTCCACGGTCACCAGGGCAGCTGTTCCCCAGGCCTTGGCCTACAGCGACGTTTCCACCGGCACCCTTAAGGCCAATTGGACTAAAAATTCCAATCCTGAAGGAACCCTATACACTGTTGAGCTTGACGATGATTCCCAGTTCAGCTCCATCGCCTTCACCAGCGTCACAATCGGACCCAGTTGGGATCCACCTCAACCAGGGCCAATATGCCGGAAAGCCTTGTTTCCACCTTCAGCGCTGTTTATTTCACTTCAGTAACCTTCTCCTGGTCAGCCGGCAACAATCCGCAGGCAACCCTTTATGTCGCGGAAATCTCCACCAAGGCAAACTTTATTCCCCTTGTCTCCTCTTTGCAGACCACTGCCACCACCGCCACCTTGACCGGCTTGGCTGCCAACAGCACCTCCTATGCCCGGGTCAAGGCCAGAAGCCATTCAGGGGTGGATACGGATTATTTGAGCCTGGGGACCACGGTGACCATGGCGCTGGCCCCGGGGGCAGGCTCTTATTCAAATATCACGGAAACTAATTTGCGCGCCAATTGGGACTTCAACGATAACAGTCCTGGAACTGTCTTTGCCGCTGAGCTGAACACAGAAGCGAATTTCAGCTCAATTGACCGGTCAATTTCAACCACCGATTCATACGCTGACTTTGATTCGCTGGCTTTCAACGCCACTTATTACGTAAGGGTCCGGGCGTTTAATCGGTCCGGCAATCCGACCGCTTATGTTGAGCTTGGTCCAGGCGTCACCTTGGCCCGCCCCCCTTTAAGCCAAGCCTCGACCTTCACGGCAGTCGCGGTCAGTTCCCTGACGCCAACACCACTTATTACCTTCAGGTCAAAGCCAGAAACCACGGGGGAACCGAGACAACCTATACCGGCTTGGGCTCCACGGTCACCAGGGCAGCGGTTCCCCAGGCCTTGGCTTACAGCGATGTTTCCACCGGCACCCTTAAAGCCAACTGGACCAAAAGCTCCAATCCCGAAGGAACCCTTTACGCGGTCGAGGTTGACGATGATTTCCAGTTCGGCTCCGTAAACTTCACCAGCACCACCGTAAACGGCTGGGCCCAGTTTCTCAATCTGGGGGTCAACACCACTTATTATGCCAGGGTCAGGGCGGCTGCTCTTGACGCAAGTTTAAGCGGTTTTACGAATCTCGGTCCCGTCTCGACCCTGGCTAATCAGCCGAAAGCGCTTGAAGCTGAATCGGCTTTCCCCGTGGTCTTTAAGACTTTTATGACCGTTAAGTGGGATGGCAATGGAAATCCGGCCCGGACCGGTTATGTGGCTGATATATCGTCCAATGCCTCGTTTAATCCGCTGAAAGATTCCCGGACGGTTTTGGGACCTTCGGCCACTTTTTACGACCTCACGCCGCTGGTGTTTTATTTCTTAAGGGTCAAAGCGTTCAATAATTCGGGAATCGAAACCAGCTACACCTTATTGGGCGGCACCAGCACCCTTGAAAATATTTCACCGGTGGCCCCAACCGGTCTCGACGGCGCATGGAACAGGCAGTTCACCCTTAAATGGAGCCTGGTCTTATTAAGCGAAGACAATACCCCGGCCAACGACATCGCAAATTATGAAATTCACCGGGCCACCTCGGCCGGCGGCCCTTATTGCCTTCAAGCTATCGTTGCTTCTTCGGTCACCTCATGGACCGATCCCAATTCCATCGCGTACTCGGCATATTTCTATAAAGTGCGGGCTGTTGACAATGTGTACAACTACAGCGCCTTCTCCTATGTTGTATTGAGCGATCAAAAAATCAAAACCGAAATTCAATCGTCGGACGGGGGCCTGACCGTCATCATCCCCTCCCGGCTTCTCACTAAAGCCGGGTCCCTTCTTAATGAAGACATGGCCATTGACATTGTCAGGCGCAAAGACCAGGAAACAGGCAAAACCTTGACCAGCTATGAAATCATCGTGACCACCCGGGGCAGCCGGCCTCAAGGCGGATACCGGTTTGAAGAGCCTCTCCAATACGTCTTTAAAATTCCGGTCAAAGGCGGCAGTTTCGCGCCTTCCGCAGCTTTATCAATCGAACCGGAAAGCGCGGCCAATACAGGCGTTTTTTACTTTAACGGCGCAGAATGGCTGCGCCTAAGTTCCGCGGTCAGCCCTGAGCAGCAGACTGCCGCGTCACAGGGATCAAGAAGCGGCCTTTATGCCCTGCGCCAGACCTTTCAATCATCCGATTTTGAGATCCTGGGCCTGGAGCCTAGAAAAATCTTTACTCCAGCCGGGGCCCCGCCCAATAACCAAATCGCGTTCCATTTCACCAATCCCAAAGACAGCCAGGTGGTTGAGGCCCGCATTTACAATCTACGCGGCGCTTCCACGGCAGATATGCAAACCAGCGAAGACGGGACTGTTTATGTCTGGAACGGCCGAGACTATGACGGCAATTTGGTCCCCAGCGGCGTTTATATCTACCAATTCAAAGTCGAGGGCAAAGTCTTCAACGGCACAGTGGTGGTAGCCCGATGAAGGCAGAATGTGGAATGTGGAATATTGAATATAGGACGAAAAAGGTTCTCTTTTCTTTGATTTTCCTACATTCAACATTCAACATTCAACATTCAACGCCCCTTTGGGGCGCTTTCGAGGAATCCCTCCCCGGAGCGCGCCCTTCGGCTATGGCCGGCGTCTTTACGGCCATCAGCGACGATGCCAATGCCGTTTTTTCCAATCCGGCCGGCCTGGGCTGGATCGAACATCAAGAATTTGCCAGCGGGTACAGCCGCTTGTACCATGGGCTTTGGGACGGATCAAATTTGGGCACCGGCTTTTTGGGATTCACCCGGCCTCTTTATTATCGCCGAAGACACATGGGAACCTTGGGGCTGGGCTGGCTTAATTTCAGCCTTGTTCAATTTTACAGTGAAGACACCCTGGCCCTTTCCTACGGCAAAGAGCTTCTGCCGGAATTTGTCCCGGGTCTTTACGGCGGCTTGGCGGCCAAATTTCTACAGCATGCCTATAAACTCGATTCCGATCCCACGGCTTCGGCCAATCCATTTTTTAAAACTTACGGAACCAAAGCCTCGGCCCTTGATCTTGACGCCGGATTACTTTATCGCCGGCTTCAAAATTGGTCTTTCGCGTACCGCGTCGGCCACCTTAACCGGCCGGACGTGGGACTACGGGATCGCGATATTGTTCCGATGTTCCATGAAATCGGTCTTGCCCATCACCGGCCCGCGGCAATCTTTGCCGTTGAACTGTTCAAGCAAGAACAAGAGCAGAGTCTCAAGGCCGGCGCGGAAAAACGGCTCCTTGACGGACAGCTGGCCGCCAGAGCCGGATTTATCTTCGGCAATCGGGATTTGCGCCAGATAACCCTGGGGTTCGGCCTTCAGACAAAATCCTTTTCCCTTGACTATTCTTTCAATTTTCCTCTTACAGGCATCGAGTCCACCAACGGAACCTACCGCGTTTCATTTACCGGGCCGGTTGGCGAGCGGCCGAAAAAACCGCTCGCCCAAGGCGCGGAAAGACTCCTGCCTGAGGAGGAGGCTGTTCTCACCGATGAACTTGGCCGGGCCCGGCGCGACCTGCGCCAATACCGGCGCCGCATTAAAGAGCTCGAGAAGGCCCTGGGGTCAGGTCTTCCAAATAAAGACCTGACCCCAGGGCCTTCTTTAGACGCGGATAACGAGCTTTCCGAAGTTAAAAAACAGCTCGAGGAAATCAAAACCATCCTGGATAAAACAAGGCAGGATGCCAAAGCCGCCAAAGAGCGCGAACTGACCCTTAAGGCTCTTAAGGAAAAAGAAGCGGCTGAGGCAAAAAAACCCAAAGCCGGGACCCAAGCGCGCTTTCACAATGTCCGGCCCGGCGACACCCTGCGCTCCTTGGCCCTTGAATATTACGGTCAAGAAGACCTTTGGCTGGAAATTTTCAAGGCCAATGAAAAAAGCTTAAAGCGCGGAGGGGAAACCGAGCCGGGGCAAACCCTTATCATTCCAGCCATGAAAAAAGAATAGGATAGGAAACGCCTATGACAGATGAAAACCTGACCCTATTGCAAGCCGGCCGGGAAATCGAATCGCTGCGCCGCCAGCTCGAACACCAAGAGCGGCTTGGCCGGGCCGCTCAAGCCGAATATCTGCGCCGTCAAAAACAGGCTGACCGCCTGCTCTATGACCTGGCCGTCAACATCGCCCATCAAGCGAGAAATCCGCTCGGCATCATTCAAACCTTGATTCAATCGCAGCTGGCCAAAAAATGGCTCTCTAAAAAACAAGCCCAGTCCCTGGCCGCGGTTTCAAGGACGGTCGAATCCTTAAATCGCCGCCTTGATGAAATCATAGATTTCAGCCGGCCCCTTGAATTGATTCCGGCGGCCTTTGATCTTGGCCGCTTTATCGAGGATACCTGCCTTCTCGTGGCTGAGCACTGCCGGAGCCGCTCCATTGAGCTTGACTGCCGGGCCCCGGCTTCGTTGGCCGGCAAAACAATCAAGGCCGACCCCAGCAAGCTTAAAATTGCCCTGCTCAATATCCTTTTTAACGCCATGGAAGCGGTCTCTGACCGTGCTTGCGGCCTCTGGCCGTCCCTCGGGCTCTGCCTCTCCGCGAGGGGTGGCCTCTGGCAGTCCCGTGCCCGGCACGGGCACCTCCGAGAGGCCTGTGCGTTAGACAGTCCAGCAGGCAGTCCTGTGCCGTTGCTACGGACACAGGACACAGGGCACCCTTCAAGCGCCATATCTGCCCCGGGAACCATAACCGTTGAGGCCGAAGAGCTCTATAAAGAAAATTTTTTTGAAATCAAAATCAAAGACACCGGCGCCGGGGTCCGGCCCGAACATATGGAAATGCTTGGCCAGCCCTTTTTTACCACCAAAGAGGACGGCTTGGGCCTGGGCTTGGCTGTGGCCAAAAGAATCCTGCACGGCCATCAAGGCGATCTTCAAATCGAAAGCGTTCTGGGTCAAGGCACAACCGTGCGCCTGCGCCTGCCCCTAAAAAAAGAAGGAATATAGAATGTGGAATATAGAATATAGGATAAGAAAAAATTCTCTTTTTTCCCAATATTCTACATTCAACATTCTACATTCAAGCGCTGAATCATGGCCAATATTCTAATCATTGACGACGAAGCCGACATGCGATTCGCCTTGCGGCAGTTCCTCGAGGCCGTGGGCCATGTTGTCGGCGAATCAGGAGAGGGGCAGGCCGGCCTCGCCGTTTGGAAATTCTTGAAAAAATCCGCAGCCGATACCCGGAGCTTCCGGTTTTCATCATCACCGGCTTCGGCCATGACGAAGCGATCCGCCGGGCCATGGACCTGGGCGCGGCCGCTTATTTCGCCAAGCCGTTCCATAACCGCGATTTGGCCGCGGCCATCGAACGGACATTGCTTGCCAAAAAATTTAAAGCTGGCTCGAGCCTCTTTGAAAAACGTCTCGCCGAAAAACTTGAACAAATCCAACCCAGGGGGTGCGAGGGAGCGAAGGAGCGAAGGAGCGAAGGAGCGAGAGGAAAGAAAGCTAAATGGGCGATTGCTTTGACGGTTCTCTTTTTGTCGGCGGCTGTTCTGACGGCATATTGGCTTTTTGGCCAAAAAGAGCGGGTTTATCCCCTGCCTTTCACCCATCCATCGGCAGTGGTCTGGCAAGACAGCAATCTTTGGCTGGCTGACTGGCTGGAGCAAAAGATTTATCGCTTTAAAATCGAAAAAGGAAACGCTGTTTTAAACATGACCTACGATCTCAAGGGAATTCATATTACCGGCTTGGCTGTGGCCGGCGAATTCGCTTATGTCGCCGACTCCTGGCAAAAAACCATCCGGCGCTACAGGATCGGCCCGGCGTCCTTGGAGGAATCATCCGCCGATCCAAGCCCAGGCCCTAAGCCATCCTGCCTTTATTGGGACGGCGAAAGCCTCTGGAGCTGCGATTCGGCGGAATCGAAAATTTACCGTCATGGAAGCTCGCCCTCCCAAATTACCGCGTCTTTCAACGTCCCGGCCAAATCGCCCGCGGCTTTGTTTAAGGAAAAAACCAGGCTTTGGCTGGCGGATTCCGAAACAGGAAAAATTTACAAATTAAAAACCGGCCCTCAGATCGAAGTCATCAAGACCTTTTCCGCCGGACCACTCAACGACAAATACCCCTTAAGCGGTTTTGCCGTCAAAAACAAACATTTCTGGATCGTGCGCGACGGCCTTGGTTTTCTGTCCGCACAAAAGCGCTTCTTTTAAAAAGAACGGGCACCTGGGCAAGCAAATCTTCGGGCTGGAGTTTTTTTAGCTTCGCTTTTTTGGGAATCGCCGGGTCAGCTAAAAGTTCGTCGAGCAGGGAGGTGTTTTTTTGCGCCGCGCGGCCCGAGGCCGCTTGGATGGCGGCGTAAGCCTGTTTTCGGCTCATTCCTGCGGCAATCAAGGCGTTAAGATAGGCCTGGGAAAAAGTCGCCTCTCCGGTCAGCCTAAAGTTGGCCCTGATTTTTTCGCGGTCAATAGTCAGGCCGGAAAGAATTTCTTTGAGCCTGATCATCATAAAATGGGCCAGATGAAAGGCATCCGGAACAGCCACGCGCTCGGCCGAGGAATGGCTGATGTCCCTTTCGTGCCAAAGGGCCATGTTTTCCATGGCGGTTAGAGCGTATGACCTTAGCAGCCGGGCCAAGCCGCAGAGATTTTCGCAAAGCACCGGGTTTCTTTTATGGGGCATGGAAGAGGAGCCGTGCTGTCCCCGGCTAAAGGGTTCGCCGGCCTCAGCCACCTCGGTTCTTTGAAGATGGCGCAGTTCGGTGGCGATTCGTTCCACCCAGCCGCCGACAATGGCGAGTCTTGCCAGGACGACCGCATGCCGGTCTCTCGCGACCACCTGGGTTGCAGCGGGCTCGGCGCAAAGGCCAAGTTTTGCCAGGAGCCTTTCTTCCGCTGCCGGGTCAATAGCGCTTGAGGCAAAATTGCCGACCGAGCCGGAAAGTTTTCCAACGGCGATTTCTTGACGGGCTGCCTCCATGCGTTTTTTGTTTCGGCGGCCTTCGCACCAGAAACCCAGAAACTTGAAACCCAGGGAGGTGATTTCCGCGTGCATGCCGTGGGTGCGGCCCATGACAGCCAGATTTTTGTAACGCTGGGCCAGGGTTTCAAGAATTTTGAGATTTTCCTCGAGACTTTTCAGGACGACGCCAATGGCCCGGCATGACTGGACGGCCAGGGCCGTATCCATGAGATCGCTGGAAGTCAGTCCCAGGTGCAGAAAATTTTTGATTCCCGGGGCCTGCGGCATTTCGGACCATATCCATTCGAGAAAAGCCGTGATTTCATGGCGCGTTTCAGCTTCAAGCCGGCGGATGGTCCTGGTTGAGATGGAATTCTTGAGCTTTCTGAGCCGCGCGATTTCGCCGGCAGCGATGGGATATTTTTTGGCCAGCTCTTCAAGGAGCAGGGCCTCGATCTCAAGAAAAATCCCGAACCTTGTTTCGTCCGAAAAAATCCCGGCCACCGCCGGGCTTTGATAGCGTTCAATCATAAAGCGCCTCCTTCTTTATCCTCCCTTAAGAGGAAAAAATGCGGCCGTAGAACTATTTTAAGGATTTGTTAGCGGCGAAAATGGTCAGTTCCAGTTCTGCGTCATCAATGTAACGGTATATCGGTTCTTTGCCGGAGAGCTTTTTACTGCTCTCAAGGATGATCGGAACACCCTCTCCGCGCTTATCCATCATTGTGCTTCGCTCTGTCGCGAGCCATTCCACGTCTGGGATGCGGCAGCGCGCGAGCAAGCTTGTAATGACCTCATTGCGGGACGCTTGACGATAGGCCATGCTTTCTACCGTCATAGTATTGGGCAAGCTTCCAGGCGAGCGGATGACCAATCGATCGCTGAAAAGTTGTAAACGAATTTTGGACCCATAAATAGAATAGTCTCGGTGCGCGACGGCGTTGACAACCGCTTCGAACACCGCTGTCATGTCAAACTGCGGCTCGTCAATGCGCCCCATGCTCTTGCGGGCGCCCACACGCGCATTGCGCGCGATAAATCGGCAAGCTTCGATAATTTGCATATCAAGCGATCCGGCGATGTCCTTGGCATCGGTCTGGTACGAAGCGCCCGGGGTCTCGGGCGCCGGACTTGCGGCGGCATACGCCACTGCCTGTATAAAGGCATTCGGCAGCCAGCGGCGGGGATCCGGCGCAGCCATCAAGACGCCGGCTACGGTCGGCCGCCACTTGTCTGCTTGTTCTTGGCAGGCCATTCCCTGCTTGCCGAGGAATTCGTTGCGTGAGTCCAAAGTTCGCGCGGTGTGGAACCGCATCCACATATCCGTGGAGAGATCATCCAAAGTTGCATTGGGAACCGCTTGCTCGTCGAACCTGATAAACCGGGTCTGGCTGCGTTGTTGAAATAGGCGCGCCAGGTAATCAGGGGGCATGATCCTTTTGGAACTTCCTACGCGATGCAGGTAACCCCCTGGGCTGAGATGGACGAAAAGGCTTCGCGGCACATCTACCTTGATAACGGCCCGCTCAACACCAGATGTATCAGGAAGCATCATGCGCACGATCGCCGCGACCAGGGGCGGCTTGATTGCGTCATTGCAAACTTCCCTGATCAAGTCCTCAACCAGATCTAATTTATCAACAGGTATGCCTTCTACCTGGCGGGTCTTGTTGTCCACGCCGAGCAGTAAAACACCTTCTCTTCGATTGGCGAAGGCGGCCAACTCATCGGCGAGGTCATCTCGTTGGGGTCCTTTGATTTTCGATCCGACGAATCGAACCGACTTGAATTCGATGAGAGAATCCTCGCCGAGACGTATTTTTTCGAGAATCTCCTCTTTGGAATCAAACATGCGATTATGGGGAAGTAAAAATTTTATTGTGATATTTTATCGTTCCGTTCCTTTTTAGGTAAGCCCTGTATTGTTTCCCTTTATACCAGAAACGTAATTTCATCTTAAGTAATTTTTTTAAGTTTTCTGATTTTTTTAGCTTAGCTTTCTGGCGGTTTCCTTCTGGAGATGCGATTCTAATTGTCAATGCCTCGAGTTCATGTAGATGGGACGACTCAATTGTGAGATAGATGCTGAAATGATCCCAGGTCTTCCTGTGCCTGTCTTTTAAATGATGTTTTAGCCGCCCACGCAAATTTGTCGCAAGCCCTACATACTGCAACCGATTCCCTTTATAAAGCGCATAAATGCCATGCCTACTACGAATGAGCCGCCTTAATATCTCTTGTTGTTTTTCAAGAACCTTGCGATGAATTTTTTCCAAATGCTGGCAAACCAAGTGTATTTTCTCTCGTTTCATATTATTTTCTCCAATCTATTTCTACAACCGATCTTTTCCTCTTCCCTTTGCCCCTCCCTCGATGGGAGAGGCCGGCCGCAGGCCGGGTATTGTCCAGTTTAATGGCTTCTTCCATGGCTCTTATGCTCTTGAAGTCTGGCACGGCTTGGGGCGTCGGGTAAAATCGGGTGTTTGACGACGTTTTGATGAATGGCCTCAACCAGGGGCCATTATCGGGCAGAATTGGGTCGTTAAAAAAAATGTGAAGTCCATCAAGATCGGCTCGAAGCCGGTCAAGGACGATGATGTTTGGAGCGATGACTAAGAAATTTCGCGACAGCGTTGAATCCGGTGAATCCCGAGGCTTTTTCAAATGGTTTGGGCAGAATTTCCAACATTTTGAATCAGGGCGTCCCGCAGATCATTTAAGCCTTCGCCGGAATGCGCTGAGACTAATTTCACGGTTGATTCAGGACGCCGCCGGCGTATTTCTTGCCATGTTTTTTGCGCCATGGCGCCCAAGTCCTACTTGGTGACAACGATAAGCCGGGGTTTTTCCATCAAGGCCGGTTGCCATAATTTAAGCTCCCGCTCGATGGTCAAAAGATCGTGATAAGCTGATTTTTCTTTGGGCTCCACCAAATGAAGCAAAATGCGCGTGCGCTGGGTGTGGCGCAGAAAATCATGGCCCAGTCCTTTGCCCTGGTGGGCGCCGGCGATAAGGCCCGGCAGGTCGGCTATGACCAGGCTTGTCTGTTTCCAGTAACAGACCCCAAGCGCCGGATGAGTGGTGGTGAAAGGATAGTCGGCGATTTTAGGCTTGGCGTCGGTGAGTCTGGACAGAAGGCTTGATTTGCCGGCATTGGGCATGCCGATCAATCCTGCGTCGGCCAGAAGTTTGAGCTCAAGAATGAGGGTTTTTTCTTCGCCGGGAAACCCGGCTTCCCGCTGGCGCGGAGCCCGGTTGAAATTGGATTTGAAAGCCGCGTTGCCCCGACCGCCCCGGCCGCCTCTGGCGATCAAAAGGCGTTGGCCGTCTTTAATAAGCTCGCCCATATAGATTCGGGGGTTGGGGGTTGGGGGTTGGGGGTTGGGGGTAGAAGGGGTCAGGTCTTCATTCGTCATTTGACAAATGGCTGTTCCCAAGGGAACCTGGGCGATAAAATCATCGCCGGATTTTCCGGTTCTGTCCGCGCCTTGGCCGTGTTGTCCGCGGCCGGCGCGAAGGTGGGGATTAAGACTCAGATTATAAAGGGTATTGGGGTGGCGGGATGCCTCCAAATAAACGTCGCCGCCTTTGCCGCCGTCGCCGCCGTTCGGGCCGCCCCGGGGAATGTATTTTTCCCGGCGGAAACTGACACAGCCGCTGCCGCCGTCGCCGGCCTTGATAAAAATTTTCAATCGGTCAATGAATATCATGATAAGGAATTGAGGGTAACAGAGACTAAGAAGCCGTAGGAGTGGGGTTCTCAGGAGAGGGAAGGACTGAAACGGTGCGTTTGGCGCCGGATGTCCAGCCGAATTTAACAGCGCCCTCGGCCAGGGAGAAAAGCGTGTGGTCACGGCCCATGCCTACGTTTTTACCGGGCAAAAAGCGCGTGCCTTTTTGACGCACGATGATCGCTCCTTTTCGGACCAGGGCTTCACCGGGAACCTTGACCCCCAATTTTTGGCCGGGAGAATCCCGGCCGTTGGCCACGCATCCGGCCGATCTAGTTCGCGCCACTTTCCACTCCCAGAACCTCAAGCTCCGTTAACTCGGAACGAAAACCTGTTTTCTTTTTCCAGGCCTTTTTTGAGCGTTTTTTGAAAATAACGACTTTTTCTCCCCGTAAATGCCTTAAAACGCGAAACCGCACTTTGGCGCCCGCGGCATGCGGCGCGCCCAAAATCCTTTTTTCACCGCCGTCTGGCGCCACGGCAAGAATTTTATCCCACTCGAATTCCTCGCCAATAGGGCGTTTCAGCCGTAAAACTTGAAGGCGGCCGCCCGGCTCGACTTCGTATTGATGGGATCCAAATGAAACAATAGCTTTCGGCATTTCGGTATGATTATAACATGGAACAGGGTCGGTTGAAAACCCGCTTGGCGACAATTGCCTGCCTGCTGGCTTTCTATGAAATTGCCATGGTGGGCTGGCTGTGGCTGGGCAATCCCCCTGCGTGGTTCAGGCTCTTTTTCTATAACCTGATCTGGTGGCCGCATTTGGCCTTAGTGGAGACATCCGTCGAGCTTCTTTGGGGCGGGGCTCTTTTATACAGAAATTTCAAGGGGTTTATTTTTCTTTGCCTGGCCTCCACCCCTTTTTGGACGGCCTATGAAATCGTCAACGCAGGCATTGGTAACTGGCATTATTTGAATTTGCCGGAAAATCCGGCGGTGCGCTGGATAGGTTACGCCGTATCCTATGCCAGCGTCCTTCCTGCGATCAGAGTTTATCTTGAGCTTCTTCGCCCAAAAATTTCTCACCAGCCCTCTACCCTCTACCCTCTACCCTCTACCCTCTTTAGGCTCGGCCTTTTTATCGCCATCGCCCAATTCGCCCTTTGCCTGGCCTTTCCCGATCTTTTTTATCCTTTAGCCTGGTCCTTCGCTTTTTTTATCATCGAGCCTTTGATCGTCAGGATTTTGCCCGGCCGTTCTTACCTGGCGGAATGGTTAAGGGGCCGGTGGGATTTGACGGTCAAAACCCTGATCGCCGGCCTGATGGCCGGCGTGACCTGGGAATTTTTTAATTGGAAAGCAGCCTCAAAATGGGTCTATACCATTCCGGCCGATGTCGTGCTTTTTAAAATTTTTGAAATGCCGGTTTTGGGTTTCATCGGTTTTTCCGCCTTTGCCCTTTGCGCCGAACCGTTTTCCAACATGATTTTGACAAAAGGCTCACTGCCGAAACCGTGGATGCGCCGTACGGCCTGCCTTGCCGGCGTCGCCGTCTCGCTTGCCGGCTTTCATCTCATTGACGTTTATTCGTGGGTAAAATAATTTTTTTCGGCGGGGCCTTTGATCCGGTTCATGCGGGACACTTGGCTTTGCTGCGGGCCGCCCGAAAAGCCGTTGCCCCCGGCTTAACTCTGGTTGTTCCTACCGGAAACGCCGCGGTCCATAAACAGGCGGCTGCGTTTCCCGCGGACTTGCGCCTAAAAATGCTTCGCGCTGCCTTGGCCGGTTTTTCCAAAACCAGGATTCTTGACTACGAGATCAAGCGCTGCCGGCCACCCCGCTCCGCAGCCCCATTCCGGAGGTCTGGGACGTTTGGAGTCCCAGGGGGACGCGACGAGCTCCGAGGGCGGAGATGCGGCCAGAGGCCGCTGCCGACCTATACCTGGCAGACCCTTCGTTATATTAAAGCCCGCTGGCCCAAGAGCGTCATTTATCTTTTGATCGGCTCGGACAACCTGCCTCTGCTTAAAACTTGGAAACGGCCGGGCTTGATTCTTCGGGACCCGCGCGTTGTGCTGGTTGCCGGCCATCGGGCAATGTCGGGGGAAGGGGTCAGGTCTTCATTTGTCACTTCCCGCAGGCAAGTGACAAATGAAGACCTGACCCCTTCCCCCCTACCTGCCAGCCGCTGTATATTCGTGCCAGGCGAGTTCCCTCCTATCGCCTCATCGGACATCCGCGAAGGTCTTATTGATTCCAAGCCTGCCCGTCGCCGGCAGGCCCGCAAGATGATTCCGGCGGCTGTGAGACCGTTTCTTGAGGCACCGGCGGCCCTTTGCGCTTTGGCTGAACTTTATTGCAAAAAAAATCTGCCCCTCTCAAGACTGCGCCATACCCGGGCCGTGGTTCGCCTGGCCAGCGAGCTTGCCGAAATCCACGGCCTTGAAGCGAAAAAAGCCGGGCTTGCCGCCTGGCTTCATGACCTTAGCCGCGTCAAGGAAAATTTTTCCGGACACCGGCAAGCTCTCCGGCACGGCCCTCGTTCGGCGGAAATCGCCAGAAAAATTTTCGGCGTCGAAGACCGGGATGTTCTTGAAGCCGTGTCGTGCCATACGACCGGACGGCCCAGGCAAAAATAGCTTATCTTGCCGAAGAGAGCGTCCGTCCCCATCCGGCGACCCTTGCTCTGGCAGGCAAGAGCGCAAGTTAAGAATGCGTCGCGGTTATTTCGCCCTTGCTTTTTTGCCGGCAATCTTTTTTTGCGCCGCCGCCCTTGAACTGGCAAGCCCTTTTATCCGGCCCCTCGTTTATGGCCGGCCAACCGAGTTTTTACTGTTAGGCATTGACGACACAGGCGGGGCCAAACGCGCCGACGCAATTTTTTTAATCCGGCTTGATCCTGCTTTTCCAGCGGTTAAAATCCTTCAGATTCCAAGGGATTTGCTCATCAGGACGGAAAAGGGCTTTTCCAAGATCAATGCCCTGATGACCGAGCCTGCCTCGGCCGCCCCGCTGCGCAGGGCTCCGAGGGCGGAGATAGGGCCAGTGGCCCCGGCCGCGGCTGCCGGCCAGCTTAAAAAACTGTTTCCCTGGCCATGCGAGCCGCAGCGCTATGCCGCGGTTGATTATGCCGCCTTTTTTGAGCTGGCCCTTTCGATAGGAGAAGTCCCCTGGCTCGATGAACGCCTCGGCCCCGAGGACTCCCTCGGCCTTGTCAGGGTCCGCGACGCCAGCGGCGATTTTGGCCGGATGGGCACGCAAAAAGCGTTTTTGGCCGCGGTCTTGAAAAAATTGGCGGCCCGGCCCTGGAAGCTCGCGTCATTGGCTTTTCATTGGCGGCATTTAAAACGCCTGGCCGACACCAATTTGAATTTTTTTGAATTTCTGGCAAGCCTTGTCAGGGCGCGTTCATTCTTTGCGCCGGCCCATGTTTTCTTTTTCCAATTTCCCGTGGTCATTGACCGCGGCGGCGGCCTTCGTGCCGACGAAGGCGGGCTCAGGCGCCTGGCGCCTTTATGGCTGGCTGGCGGCCGCGGGCAAGGGGGGCAGGCAAAACCTGGCCCCGTGACGATGGAAATTTTAAACGCTTCGGACGAGCCTGGCCTGGCGCTCAGGATTGCCCGGGGCCTGCGACGCCGGTCGGACAAGATTGACGTTCTTTACTTCGGTAACGCTTCAACCGGATCGGAGGCGACTTTTTTGACGCTCAGGGACGCCGACCTCGGGCTTGCCAAGGAAATTATTACAGGTCTCAATAGAATTTTAGGAGTGGAGATCGCCCACCTGGTCGCCCCTAACCGCCGTCTTAGCGTGCAATTCAGCCTGCTCCTGGGACGAAACGCCAAAAAATCGCCTATGGCGCAAACCGCGGGCCCGCTTCAGAATCTTTGATGCGCCGCGCGCCTCCGGCGCTTCAAGCGTGCCAAGTCTCAGACTTGGTGCGCCGCGCGCCTCAGGCGCTTCAAGCGTGCCAAGTCTCAGACTTGGTGCGCCGCGCGCCTCAGGCGCTTCAAGCGTGCCAAGTCTCAGACTTGGTGCGCCGCGACCCAGAGTTGGCCGAGGCTGAGGCCTTCATCGGTTGGCGGGAGCTGGGAATGGATATAGCCGCGAAAACCGTTTTTTGAAAGTTTGGTCAGCATGGCTTCGGTTAAATAGCGGTTGGAAAAAACCCCGCCGGACATGACAACGCGCGGATTTTGAAGCTCTTTTACTGTTTTTAGGGCGGTTTCCGCCAAGGAGGCGTGAAAAGCTGCGGCCAGCTTTTCAAGAGGAGCGCCTTTAAGAAACGCCGAAACTGCCGAGCGCACCAGGGGCCGCCAGTCCCAACGGATAATATCCTGTTTTGCTATTGGAAATTCAAGGGCCTTGGCATCCGGGCCGTGGCGCCAGGCAGCGTACTCCAGCAGTTGGGCTGATTGGGCCTGGTGGGTGTTGTAATAGGAAAGCCCCAAAATAGCGCTCAAGCCGTCAAAGAGTCTGCCCATGCTCGTTGCCTTCGGGCATTGCAGGCCTTTTTTGATCATTTCAAGTGTAAGGGCGATGGATTTTTCCGGGATTTTTTTAAAGAGCGGCAAATCGCGCGGCAGGCAATCGCCGAAACTTTCCCAAAGAAGGGACAGGGCGGTGCGCCAAGGTTCTTTTACCGCCATTTCGCCTCCTGGCAGGCCGAAGGGCCGAAGCGATGCGGCGCGCTCGAAAGTTTTGGCGTCGCCGAGCAAAATTTCTCCGCCCCAGATGCTTCGGTCGGTTCCGAAGCCGGTTCCGTCCCAGGTAAGGCCGATGACCTGGCCTTCGATCTGGTTTTCCAGCATGCAGGCGGCCAGATGGGCGTGGTAATGATTGACGGGAATTTTCGGCAGATCAAAGCGGCCGGCCAATTGCGTCGTGAAATAGTCCGGATGCATGTCATGGGCCACGGCCGCAGGCTTGTGCTCATAAAGGCGCAGAAAATCCTCAAGCGTTTTTTCATAGGCTTGGCGCGCTTCCAAGGTTTCCATATCCCCGATGTGCTGGCAGGCGATGATTTCTTTGCCCCGGCTCAAAGCAAAGGTGGCGTTTAAATGGCCGCCCAGAGCAAGCAAGGGGGGCAATTCGCGTCCGGCCACGATCGGCATGGGAGCATAGCCTCTGGCCCGGCGCAAAATTTGCGGCTTAGGGGCCGGCTGCTCGATGACATGAATTACGGAATCATCGGCATGCCTGGCGACAGGCCGGTTGTGGACGAGAAAGGCGTCGCATAAAGAGGCGAGATTTTTAAGAGCCTCTTGATCGGTATAGACGATCGGTTCATCTGTGACGTTCCCTGATGTGGCCACGATCGGGAAGGCCAAATTTTTAAGAAGCAGTTCATGCAGCGGGGTATAGGGTAAAAAAACCCCCAAATAAGGCGAATCCGGCGCGACCGAGGCCGCGATCTCGGTCCAGCCCTTTTGTTTTCTCGGCAAAAGCACAATGGGCGTTTGGGTTGAAATGAGCAAGGGCTTGGCAAAAGGGGGAATTTCCACGTGGCGGCCAAGGCTTTCCAAATCTGGATACATGACGGCAAAAGGTTTATACGGCCGCTGTTTGCGCTGTCGCAATATGGCAACAGCCTGCTCATTAGCGGCATCAGCGATTAAATGATAGCCGCCCAGACCCTTGACCGCGATGATTTTGCCTTCGCGTACGGCTTGGACCGCAAGTTCCAGAGCTTTTTTACCTTTTTCACCCTCACCTTTTTCCGCCTCCCTTCCCCTCTCCCTAAGGGAGAGGGCAGGTCGCCGACGCTCCATAACTTTGGCGACGGAGCGGTGAGGGTCAAGTTTTTCTTTCACCCAAAAAATAATCTCCGGCCCGCAAACAGGACAAGCAATAGGCTGGGCATGGAAACGCCGGTCAGCCGGGTTTTCATATTCCTTTCGGCAGTCAGGGCACATGGCGAACATTTTCATCGTGGTTCGCGGCCGGTCGTACGGCAGGCTTTCAATTATGGTGAAGCGCGGGCCGCAATGAGTGCAGTTTATAAAAGGATATTCATGCCTTCGGTCTTTGGGATCAAAAAGTTCCTTGCGGCAATTCGGGCACATGGCCAAATCCGGCAGAATCCAAGCCTTGGCCCGGCCCCCTGTCCGGCTTTTTTGAATTTCAAAGCTTTTAAATCCTGCCGGCTCAAGGAAGCGGTGATCAAAGGCATATATAAATGAAGAGGGCGGCTTGTCGGTTTGCAGACGCTCTAAAAAGCGGCCAAGCGTTTTCCCGGAACCTTCAGCCTCAATGAAGACGCCGGAAGCGTCGTTTCTAACCCAGCCGGTTAAGCCGAGCTCTTGAGCCAAATTAAATACAAAAGGCCTGAATCCCACGCCCTGGACAATGCCCAGGATCCTGATTTGGATTCTTTGCAAAAGGGGTCGAGTAAAAGGCAAACGTCCTCCTTGAGCCTCCTTTTTTTTGAATATTCCTGGAGGCTCGGGTGTCAACAGAACTTGGGAACGGAACATGTTGTAATTCTACTAGACGGGATACTGCATTTGTTCGTCACCCCCGCGAAGGCGGCCACGGCCGCTGGCGTCACGTCCCTCTGGGACTCCAATCGTCCCTTCGCTCCGTGAAGGGGCCGTATCTCC
>JACQWW010000100.1:17712-21118 GCA_016209025.1 Elusimicrobiota bacterium
GGTCCAGACGTCGTGCCCGCGCAGGCGGGCATCCAGATAAAGCCCTGGATTCCCGCTTCCGTGGGAATGACGGCAAAGAGCTTAAGTAAGCGCCATTCGGACCTGACCCCATGCCTTTTATCTATAATTCAAAAGATAAATAAACCAATAAAATGACAGAAATAACATTAAAAATCGCCGAACCTAAACTGCCGCTTAAACATGACATTTTAAAGGAATTGTATTACTCCAGACGACTCTTAATGGCTGGAATTGCCGAAAAGCTCAATTGTTCCAACCATAAAGTCGTTTGGTGGATGAATCGCCGTAATATTAAACGGCGGTCAAGGAGCGAGGCAACTTACATCAAGCACAATCCTGATGGCGATCCGTTTTTTATAAAAAAAATTCAGCCGCGATGAACTCATTTTGCTGGGCCTCGGCCTGGGCCTGCGGTGGGGCGAAGGAAGCAAATGCTACGGCAACGCAATCCGGCGGCAAATTTTTGACAAACTTATTAGAAGGTATGCCCAGGTAGCTCAGTCGGCAGAGCACACGCATGGTAAGCGTGAGGTCGGCGGTTCGATTCCGCCCCTGGGCTCGGATTTTGGCGGTATTCAAAAAAATTAAAAAATATCTGGTAAAATCCCCCTGTTATGGCAGAACGTGTGGTTATCGCTCTTGAGTGCCCGGACTGCAAACGGCGCAATTATCATTTCTTTCGCGGCAAGAAAAAAGAATACAAGCTGGATCTCAAAAAATTTTGCCGGCAGTGCCGGAAATACACCCGCCACAAAGAAGTCAAAGCAAACTGATTTCGCGCAAAACAGCCCGCGCCGGAGCCCCTTCGGCCCCCGGCACTTTCAGCGGCAGGCAGACCAGCTCATAATCGCCGGCTTGCACGCCCGTCAAATCAAGGCCTTCCAGTATGACTACGCCGGCTTCAAGAAGAGTCCGGTGAACCGCGGGCTCGATTGAGCCGAAGGGCTCGATCGAAAGATAATCAATGCCGACCAGTTTGACCCGGCGGCGGACCAATTCTAAAGCGGTCTCAGCGCTCAAAGCGGCAAAATCCTTGACGAATTGTTTGCGCCGCATTAAGCTGCGCGCCGTGTTCGTTGTTTTGAAAATAAGACGCTCCGGCGCCTTGGCTTCAGGCAAATCCGCCGGCAGGATGATTTTCGGATTTAAGACGTCCACAACCCGGCACGATCCGATCATTTGTTCAACCGGTATTTCGTCAACGCTCCGTTTGTTTTTGAAAAAATGCAAAGGCGCGTCAATGTGCGTGCCGCAATGCGAGGCCATAACTATAGTTGAAAGGTTGCAGCGATGCTTGCCGCCGATTCTTCTGACCCATCGAAACCTAAACAAGGGGTCCCTATTATAAGCCGGCATGCCGGGGGCCAGACGGGCCGTAATATCTATCCAAGCCATCAATAGAATTCTACAACATGATAAAATCACGTATCTGGGAAAAATTCCCAGATACGTCACCCCCGCGAAAGCGGGGGTCCAGGTCTTCAGTTTTATGATTGTTACGGCCTGGATTCCCGCCCCGCTCCGCAGAGCTTCGAGGGCGGAGATACGGCCCCTTCACGGAGCGAAGGGACGAATGGAGTCCCAGAGGGACGTGACGCCAGCGGCCGTGGCCGCTTTCGCGGGAAACTGAACGGGGGTATAAGCTTAACGGTTAAACTGTCGGTCTCCAAAACCGAACTTCTAGGTTCGAATCCTAGTACCCCCGCACTTTTTCGGAGAAAAAGCACGGAGAGAACGCGCCAGAGGCGCTGGGACGATTTTGAAATCTGTCCCAACCTCTCCGCACTTTTAAACTATGGAACATTGCCGGATAAACGATGACACCCTGCTCGTACGGCTTGAAGCCGGAGAAGAAGTAATTTCAACCATAACGACTTTTTTAAATTCGCAGAAAATTTACGCCGGCACGATTGAAGGAATCGGCGCGGCAGGCGAAGCTCAGATCGGAATTTTCGATGCGCATGAGAAAAACTACCGAAAAATCACCCTGGCCGGTCCTTTGGAAATATTGTCGCTTCTGGGCAATGTCAGCCAAACCGAAGACGGGAGGTCATTTCTCCATTCGCACGTCGTACTCGGCGATCATGAGATGAAAACTTTCGGCGGCCATTTGTTCAAGGCCGTGGCCGATCCGACATGCGAAATAGTCATAAAATGCCTGCCGGGCATAATCCGCCGCCGGCCGGATCCCCGGCTCGGCCTTAAATTTTGGGATTTCCTTCCATAACAGACCCGAAATCTTGCTATACTCTGGGTTCCTGAAATGGTAAATCCGATTGTTTTCGCTCAAGATGCTTACGGCGAGTTGCGCAAGGTCGCCTGGATTCCCAGGCGCCAGATGATGGCCTCGACCTTCGTGGTCATCATCCTGGTCGCCATTGTCTCGCTTTACATCTCTTTGATAGACTTTCTTGTGGCCCAATTCTTTGGGATAATTATTAGGATATAGGTAAAATAAGGAATAAGATGAGCGTCACCACACGAGCCTGGCACATCGTTCAGACAACCACCGGCCGCGAAGAACGGGTCCGCGGCGCCATTCTTAAAGCCAAAGAAACCAATCCGGCCGGCGAACGCATTTTCCAGGTCCTCATCCCGACCGAAGACGTGGTGCAAATCCAAAAAAATAAAAAAGTCGTCAGGAAACGCAAATTTTTCCCGGGCTATGTTTTGATTGACATGGTCGTTGACAATGAAACTTATTGGCTGATCCGCTCAATCAACGGAGTAAGCGGATTCCTGGGCGGATCTAATCCCGTCCCTTTGCCCGAATCCGAGGTCAAGGCTATTCTGGAACTCACCGAAACCAATGCCGGCAGCCGCCCCAAGCCGGCGGTGATGTTCGCCAAAGGCGAAAGCATCCGCATCAACGAAGGCCCTTTCAAGCACTTTGTGGGCATAGTTGAGGAAGTCAACGAAGAAAAGGCCAGGCTCAAAGCCATGGTCACCATCTTCGGCCGGGCCACCCCGGTCGAACTAGATTTTCTCCAGGTGGAAAAAATATGAGGAATTACCATGCCGCCGCCTAAGAAAAAAATCAAAACTTTCGTCAAGCTTCAAGTGCCGGCCGGCCAGGCCAACCCGGCGCCGCCCATCGGCCCGGCCCTGGGACAGCACGGCGTCAACATCATGGAATTTTGCAAGCAATTCAACGAAAAATCGAAGGTTATGGAGCCCGGCATGGCCATTCCCGTCATCATCACTATTTTCGAAGACAGAAGTTTTACCTTTATAACCAAGGTCCCCCCTGTCTCGGCCCTGCTGAAAAAAGCCGCCCAGATCGCCGTGGCCAGCGGCATGCCGGGAAAAACCAAAGTCGGCAAGGTGACGAAAAAACAGATTGAGGAAATCGCCAAAACAAAAATGCCTGACTTAAACACCGAAA
>JACQWW010000101.1 GCA_016209025.1 Elusimicrobiota bacterium
ACCTCCAAAAAATTTTATTTTTCCCTTAAATCCAAAACCGCCGCATCGGGCGGCAGATTGCGATCGAACAACTTGTCGCTGAATTTGGCTTTGAGATTAATCCGGGAAATTTGCAGACCGGCCCGATAGTTGTCCATAACCAAGTCAAGCCTTCTCGGCTGGCCGGATGAGGCATCAACTCCGAAAAGAAGATGATACGGCTGGGATTTCCCTTTAGGATCGGCCCGCAGCCAGACCAAAGAAGAAGCGCACGAAGAAGCAACCACGGAAAAATCGAAATTATCCGTGAATTTCACGCTGTCGAAAAACAAAGGGAAATTCATCATGGCCTGAAGATGAACCTTGGTAAAATCGTCCCACTGCCGCACAACCATCTGATTGAGGGAGGTATCATAAAAATAAATCGTATTGCTGGCAATCCATACCTTGTATTTCACCTTCCCGGTATAATCAAAACGAACGCGGGAACTTGCCTTGTCAAAATAAACACGGCCTTTAAGGCGTTCTTTTTCTCCGGTCGGAACCAGCAAAAATTCCTCCTCAAACTCGAAGATAGCGCAGTCAACTGTTTTGTCAAAGGCGTCAATTTTGGCCAAAATGGCCGCCGTGGTAAGTTCTACGCTGGCGGTTGTCGTGCTGCTTGCATAAGCGGGTAAAACAAGCAAGGGAATAAGGGAATAAGGGAATAAGGGAATAAGGGAAAGGAAAAAATTTTTATTTCTTCGATCCTTCATCCCTTGTTCCCTCATCCCTTGTTCCCTTCTTCAAGGTATTCCTCAATACGATCGTAGCGAATTTCCCAGCGGTTCGTCCCTTCCGGCTTAAAAATAAACCCTTCCACTTCAAGACGGGAAAGCAGATCAGTGGCCCTGGCTGATGATCCGAAATTGGCCTTTAAAAGATCCTGGGAAACGCGCCGGCGCTCGGTAACGAGCTTGAGGGCCCGCCTCAAATCCCCGGCATCCTCGCTTGAGCCGGAATCATCGGGGCCGGCGCCCTTGTCCGGCAGGCCGAGCAATTCAGCCGGCTCGGGATAATCGGCCGGGCCTTGATCGGCCCAAAACTTGGCGGCCGCGGCTATCTCCTTATCGCTGACATAGGCGCCCTGAATGCGGGCCGGATGCTGGGCGCCGCTGGCAAGATAAAGCATATCCCCGCGGCCGATCAAATTCTCGGCGCCCTGGGTGTCCAGGATAACGCGAGAATCGGTCTTGGAAACCACCTGGAGGGACACCCGGGCCGGCAGATTGGCCTTAATGACGCCGGTGATGATGTCTACGGAAGGACGCTGGGTCGCCAGAACCAAATGAATGCCCACGGCCCGGGCCATTTGCGAAAGCCGCTGGACCGAATTTTCCACATCCTTGCCGGCGATCATCATCAAATCGGCCAGCTCGTCAATCACGACGACAATATAAGGTTCCGGGGAAAAACCGTTGCTTTTGGCGGCCGCCTGATTATAAGCCTTGATATTGCGAGCGCATCGCTCAGAGAGGCGCCCGTAGCGGACCTCCATCAACCTTTTAGGATCAATCAAGACCAATTTGAGATCATCGGGCGTCAAACGGTAAAGCAGGGAAACGATCAGGGCGTGAATCAAGACGCTTTTGCCGGAATTGGTCGCGCCGGCAATAAGCAGATGGGGCATATCCGTCAAATCCGACAGAACCGCCTCGCCTGAAGCCGAACGTCCCAGGACAAAAGGAAGATCGCCCTTTGGGGCGCTGCCTGCCGCTTCCTCCAGCACGTCTCTTAAGCGGACCAAGGCGCCCTGAGGGTTCGGCACTTCGATGCCGATGGCGCCTTTGCCGGCAATGGGGCCAAGAATGCGCACGCCGGCGACTTTCAAAGCCAGGGCAATGTCGTTCGATAAGCTGGCGATCTCCCCGACTTTGACGCCCGGCCTGGGCGACACGTCGTAACAGGTGACGACCGGCCCGGGCACAATGCCTTCCAAATCAACCAGAACGTCGAAATTTGCCAAAGCCTGCACCAAGTCGCGGCCCCTCTGCTGGGCAAGATCAATGTCCAGCCATGATTTTCCCGAGCGCGCTTCGCTCGAGGCCAACAGATCGAACGAAGGAAGCCGCCAATGGGAACGATGGGGCGATGGGGCGATGGGGCGATGGGGCGATTTTAAATCCGGAAAATTTTTTTCAATGCCAAACTCGGCTTGCTGGCCATCATCTTTTAGAAATTCTTCCTGCGCCTCCGACTGTTTTTGCGTTTTCTCAGGCTGCTGTTCACTCGCCCGCTCCATCGCTCTATCGCTCACTCGCTCTATCGCTTTATCACTCTGGGCCGCGAGGCGCCGGCGGCGCAGTTCGTCTCTCCAAGACTTCAAATCGGCGATGATGAATCTCAACGCTTTTTTGGCAAGGGCCGGCCAAGGCACATCAAAAGCCAGCCAAAACCAGGCCATCCATAAAGTTATCAGAATAAAACAAGAACCGCCGAAGCCGAGGCTCTGGAGCAGTCCTGATGCGGCCGACCGGCCAAAACTTCCGGCAATGTCTTTCTGGCTGAAAACAAGAAGGGACCAGCTTGCCGAGGCCAGCAAAAAACAGGCTGAAGGAATAAAAACCGCATGGACCAGATAGGCCAGACTGCTTGCCATCGGCTTTCTCGCCTGCCAAGTCCGCCAAGCGGTCCAAAAAAGCAAAAACGGGGCCAAGTAAGCGGTCCAGCCGAAAATTTTCAAGCAGAAATTTTTGGTCCATCGCCCGGCCAAGCCTAGAAGAGGCGGATAATAAAGAGCGCCGGCAAGCCAAAGACCGCAAAAAAACACGGCTAGAAAAAGGATTATCCGCCAGTTTTTTTTTGAGGTATCAGCTTGACGCCGGGACATATATCAAAAATATCTTGTCGCCCTTTTTGACATGTTTCCCATTGACAGCGAAAATCCTGGCGATTTTACCCGGCCGCGGCGCTTTTATTTCATTCATCACCTTCATCGCTTCGATTATACCGAGAATGTCTCCAGCCTTGACGGACGAACCATCCTCGACAAAATGCGGCGCTGAAGGAGAAGCGGCGCGGTAAAAAACACCGGATAAGGGCGCGGCAACTTCAAAATCATGTACGCTAAGGCGCGGGGGCGCCGAAACGTCCGGCTTGTCCGGCCTGCCTGCCCTGAGCGAAGTCGAAGGGTCAGACGTGTCCGACACCCCGGACGTCGGCGCGCTTTTTAAAACAAGCCGCAGTTTTTCCTGGCCGCCGGCATCGAATTCAAGGATCCTGGCGCCGGTTTCTTTCATCCGGCGGTATAATAATTCAAGGATAGGCAGGATGACCGTCTCGTCCACCGGCTAGATTCGCCTGGGCGGATGCAGTCCGAAGCCCCTTCTGGTTTCGGGGCGGCGCCCTCCGGCATCGCCGCCGCGGCGGTAATTGCCGCGGCCGGGCCTGGAATCGTCGCGGCGGGGCGGACGCCGATCAAAGGCCGGACGGTGCGGCGGCGCTGACTCATGCTCGGTGCCGGGCCAAAGCACCGCTTTGCGGGACAAACGGATTTTGCCGCTGACGTCAATGTCAAGAATCTTGACCTCAACCTCATCGCCTTCCTTAAAAATTTCACCGGGATGGGAAACAGGCTTCTGGTCTATTTGCGACACATGCAAAAGGCCGTCGCGGCCCGGTAAAATTTCCACAAAAGCCCCGAAATCCATAAGGGAAACGACCCTGCCTTTATAAATCTTGCCCACCTCAGGCTCGGTCGTCATGGCCTCGACTTCACGCCTGGCCTTTTCCACCGCCTCCCAATCCTGGGCGTGAATGAAGACGCGGCCGTCGTCTTCCACTTCGAGTTCCACGTTATAGGTTTCGCTGAGCCGCCGGATATTTTTGCCGCCCGGGCCGATAATAGTGCCGATTTTATCTATGCCGATGGTAACGATTGTCATTTTCGGCGCGTAAATGGACAAGGATGTGCGCGGATGCGCCAGGGACTGGAGCATTTTGTCCAAGATGGCCAAGCGGGCAAGCTTGGCCTGTTCCACGGCGCCCGAAAGAATCTCAAGGGTCACTCCCGGGATTTTGACGTCCATCTGAAAACCGGTCACCCCGGACCGGGTGCCGGCCATCTTGAAATCCATGTCGCCGAAATGATCCTCCGCGCCCATAATGTCGGTCAAAACGATGCGTTTGCCGCCTTCAATGACCAAGCCCATGGCAATGCCGGCCACATGGTCTTCCAAGGGAACGCCGGCGTCAAAAAGGGCCAATGATCCGCCGCAGACGCTCGCCATGGAAGTCGAGCCGTTTGAGGCAAGAATGTCTGAAACGACCCTGATGGTGTAAGGAAAATCCTCCTCTTTGGGCAGAAGCGCCGCAAGCGAGCGCCTGGCTAAGGTGCCGTGGCCGACTTCCCGCCGGCCCGGACCGCGGTCCGGCTTGGTCTCGCCGGTGGAAAAAGCGGGAAAATTGTAGTGAAAAAGAAACCGCTCCTTATAGTCGCCTTCAAGCTCCTCCATGGTCTGCATGTCCTTGGGCGTGCCCAGGGTGATCGAAACCAAGGCCTGGGTCTGCCCCCGCTGGAACATGGCGGAACCATGGGTGCGCGGCAGAACCGCTGTTTTGCAGGTTATAGGCCTTATCTCGTCCGGACGGCGGCCGTCAAGACGCACTGCGTCTTTGGCCAGCATAGCGCGCGCCTCGGCGTAAAAAATTTCTTCGATGATGCCCGGCAATTGGCCGATGTCGTCGGCAAATCGGTCTTTAAGGCGCTCTTTGAGTTCATTCATCCATCCGCGGATTTCCTTTTCGCGCTGGGCTTTTGGGGGGAACGAGCCCAGCATGGCGGCGATTTTGCCGGTCGTTTCTTCTTTGACTGTTTTTTCCAGCTCAGGGTTCCAGGTAAAAGCCTTAAAGGCGAATTTGGCTTTACCGAGTTTTTTTCTCATCTCCTCCTGAAGCTCGCAAAGGCGCTCAAGGGGGCCTTTGGCCAGGCGCATGGCCTCTAAAACCGCTTCTTCAGGAACTATTTTAGCGGCGCCCTCGACCATGACAAACGCCTCTTTAGTGGCGGAAATAACCATATCCAAATCGCTTGTTTTTATTTCGCTGAAAGTAGGATTTAAGACAAATTCGCCCCCCACGCGGCACACGCGGATGCCGGCGGCCGGCCCGTTGAAAGGAATGTCCGAAATGGTCAAAGCCGCGCTTGCGGCTAAAAGCGCAAGAATGTCCGCGTCGTTCTCCGCGTCAGCCGACAAAACAAGGGTCTGGATGGTCACCTCATGATAAAAACCATCGGGAAAAAGCGGCCTCATCGTCCTGTCCGTCAGGCGCGAGGCGATGATCTCGCTGTCTTTAGGGCGGCCTTCCCTCCTGAAAAAACCTCCCGGAATGCGGCCCGTGGCGTAGGTTCTCTCCCGGTAATCAACCGTCAAAGGGAAAAAAGCAGCGTTTTGCTTGGGCTCGGGCGAAGCGCAGGCGCTTGAAAGGACAACCGTGCCCCCCATGCTCGCCATGACCGCGCCGTTGGCTTGGCCGGCCACGTGACCGGCTTCAAAAAGAATGGTCTTGCCGCCGATCTCAATAGCAAATTCCGCGTGATTTTCCATAATAAACTCCTTTAAGAAAAATAAGTCTGAAGTCTGAAGCTTGAAGTCTGAAAAAATCAGACTTAACCAGCGATGCGCTAACCGAGATCAAGATCGGACCGAAGCTTTTTTGCCGCGGGCGGATCATTGCGCCCAAGATAACCGAGAAGCGCCCGGCGCTGCCCGACCAGCTTAAGCAACCCTCTTCTTGAGGAATGGTCGCTTTTATGGGATTTTAAATGAGCGGCGATCGTCTCGATCTTTTTAGACAGCAGGGCCGCCTGGACAACGGTGTTGCCGGTGTCCTGGGGGTTGGCTGCGTATCGCTTGATAATTTCCTTTTTTTCGTCCTTTGTTATCATTTAATAAGATCATTATACTCTTTTTATGTCCCGCGCAATCTGACGCCGTAATTCATTCAAGGATGAAAATTTTTTCTCCCGGCGGATTTCCCGGATAAGTTCCAGGGAAATATCTTTACCGTAGAGATCGCCGTGGAAGTCCAAAATATGGGCCTCCACGCAAGGAGCGGCGGAGCGGCGGAGCGGCGGAGCGGCGGAGAGTGCGAGATTATGATAATGCCGGCAACAACGCTCTCCCGTTCCTTCGCCCTGCCTCTCTGCCTCTCTGCCTCTCTGCCGCTCTGCCGCTTTTACCGTGGGCCTGCACCCGATATTGACCACCGCTTTTTTATTGAAATCCTTGACTCTGGCCGAAAATACGCCGAGCGGCAAAAGTTTATCTTCATCAACATGGAGATTGGCGGTCGGAAAACCCAAAAGCCGGCCGGCGATCGCCCTGCCGCGGACGATTTTTCCCGACAAACAGAAACGCCTCCCCATTAATTTATTGGCCCGGCTCAAGCGGCCCGCGGCCAGCAGATCGCGCACAACCGACGAAGAAACCCGGTCAAAAAGAGGCACAGCCTTCCATTCCAGGCCTAATGGGCCGGCTAATGCCTGGAAATTGGAAGCATTGCCGGCCCGGCCCCGGCCCATGGTAAAATTGGCGCCCAAAACCATAATCTTGGCCCCCCATCGCTTGATCGCCCAATCAGCCAGGAATTGCCGGCAAGAAAGGCCAAGAAGACTTCGCCGCATCCCAAGAACAACGACATCGTCCAAGCCGAATTCATCGCGTAAAATTTTTAAACGTTCGGCAACAGTGGTGATCAGCCTGACCGGGGCGTGATGATCGCTTAGAAAAAACCTCGGCGACTAAGGAAACAAGACCGCTTTGGGACGTAAGCGCCTGGAACAGGCGGCATCGAGCAGGGCCTTAAGCAATTTTTGATGCCCCAGATGAACCCCGTCGAATGTGCCGATAGTCAGAGCGGTTTTCACGTTAAAGCAGATACCTC
>JACQWW010000015.1 GCA_016209025.1 Elusimicrobiota bacterium
GGTCATAGTATTGACAAAGAGGAACGTTATCCATCCCCGATGAATACGGATCGCTTGCACCGTCGGAGAATTGGGATATGCTGGATCGCGTGTGATGTGGAAATATTACGGAGCCAACGTAACTAGGAAACTCCCGCTAGCGGATGGCCGCTTTGTGGTCCACAATTAACTATGCCTCAATACCGAATAAACCAAACAGCGATCTTAGTCATGGGCTTATGCCTTAACTTGGCGTCAAACGTTTTTGGCTCTTGGCATCTTAATCCCGAAGAACGTCAGATTTGCGAACGGATTTCCACGACGGGATTGAGTGAATGGAAAAATCCGGATTTCTCATATATTTCCACCCCTTCCTCCAACGTTCAACAATACCCGTTTCTCCTGCCTTTGGTTTTTATTGTCTACAACCACAATGGTCATGAGGATAGCCCTATAGATGAAAGGGAAATAGACTTTTATATAGAGCAAAGCCGCTATGCATTCCGGCCTTGTGGTATTGAGGTTTCGGTTGAGTCTATCCGCTATGTCCAGGGACCGAGTTTCTTAGATAGTTTAGACTGCCACCCTGATGCTAATTTTGTCGGGCTGATCAGCGAAAAGGAGTTGTGTCTATATGGAGCTGTGCATCAGCCGGATTTTATTAATATATATTTTGTGAAGAAGGTGCCGGCGGGTGAAAACCCCGATGGGCAAAGTTATGCCTTAAACCGGCGAGCTTTTGAATACGCCAGAAATGTCACCCTGGATATGGAGCAATTCATCGGCTCAATTATTATCGTGGACTCAGACCGCATCAACCTTTCCGTGTTCAACCCAAACGAGCGTGAACAGGTCGGCGTGGAGGTGGTGCCGCACGAAATCGGCCATATCATCCTGAACCAGGGTCATGAGTATGGCTTCCTGGAGAACCTCATGAGCGATACGGGCTACGAGATAACCCTAAGTCTGACCCCCGAACAGTGCCGGAAAGCTTTGGATAGTCCTTTTGTGCACCGGCGGTATTTTCTAATTGAAGAATGAGTTTGGCCCGGAAGGGGTCAGGGCCCTGAGGGGGTCAGGTCTTCATTTTACGCCAAGCTGACTTTGCAAGTTGGTAAGCTTTCACGGCTTTGGCGCCGTTGATGATGCCATCCAAGACGGCCCAAGAAGAAGCTGAGATCAGAAGGAAGGCCGCTAAAAGAGCTGTGGTATAATAACGGCGTATGCCAAAGAATAAATCCACCCCGTCTTCTCGAATCCCTTTGAGCATTGAGGATCTCAAGAAGATTCTCTTTACCAAAGACGACGCCAGAGAGTCGGAAGTTAAGCTTAATATGCGATTGGGCAGCATCGAAAGGCAGCTATCTTCTATGGCTACCAAACAATATCTGGAAAACTTGGCCACGGCTACCAAACAAGATCTGGAAAACTTGGCCGCCAAAGCTGATTTGTCCCGCGTGGAAACCAAAATTGACCATCTCGACAAAGTGATAACCCAAGTGACTTTCAAAGAGGTTATTCCGAAGATGGAAGATCACGAAAAGCGTTTGAATAAACTCGAAGCCGCAGCCACCTAAACCTTCACCATCTCCCTCTCGGAAAAGGGATCAAATTTCACTTGTCACACTCATAGAAAGGAAAAAGTTGAGCGTCAAGTGAAGACAGCCGGGGCATCTGGACCCAACTCCGTCCCCGACGTCACGTCCCCCAGGGACTCTAATCGTCCCTTTACTCTGCAAAAGGGAGCTCGGCGGAGCGGGACTTGACTCCATTTGTCTCAAGGTGCGCTCCTCTTGACAAATGGTATAACTAGGGTTATACTATGATTGATGAAAACGGCGATTTCTCTGCCTGATAAGGTCTATGAGTCCGCGGAGCAAACGGCTCGCCGCCTGGGCTTTTCCCGCAGCCAGCTTTATGTCGCAGCGCTGACCAGTTTTTTGGAAAAATATCAGGATGAGCGGGTCACGGAAAGGCTCGATAGGATTTACGGCGAGGCGGACTCCCGTCTAGACGAGGCTTTCCAAAGTATCCAAGCTAGGACTTTACGTCGCAATCTATGGTGAGCCGGGGCGAGGTGTGGTGGGCCGACCTCCCCGATCCCGTCGCTTCCGAACCCGGATACCGCAGGCCGGTGTTGATCGTTCAGTCGGACGCGTTTAACCGGAGCCGGATTAAAACGATTGTCGTTGTGGTGTTGACCTCTAATCTTCGCTTGGCCGAGGCGCCTGGCAATGTGAAACTTGTGGCCAAAAAAACCGGCCTGCCCAAGGACTCGGTCGCCAATGTCTCTCAAATAGTCACTTTGGATAAACAATTCTTAAAACGCAGGTCCGGCAAATTAGATCGCGGCGCCATAATCCTCGTTGACGAAGGCATCCGGCTCGTTTTATCCCTACAGTAAAACGGCCATGCTTTTTACGGCAGGAGCCATGTTTAGCCATGAAGAGGTCCGAAAGGCGCCGGAGCTTTGGGACCAGAATCCTGTTCCCCGCGAAATTTTGATCGGCGAATATCGTTTAATTTATAGGGTCACCGGCCGCGCCGTGGAAATCGTCGCTCTTGTGCACGGCCGCAGAATTCTTCCGCATTAAAATAAGTTAACAACTCAATGAAACCTTTGACTTTTCGCCAGGCAGCGGCGCGCGATGCCGCCGGTTTAATGCGGCTTTACCGGAAATCTGCGGTTTCCATCGGCGAGGACCTTCATATCTTAGACGTCAAGGAGCTGACCCAATCGCTGGCCTCGAAAGATAACCTATGGATTCTGGCCTGCCGGGACCGCGGCTGCGCCGCGGCCGTCATGCTCAGGCTCGAAGCCGGACACGGTTTGGCTAAAATCGAACGCCTTTACGCGGACCCGGCCGATAAAAACAGCGGCCGCGTTTTTAAAGCGGCTTTACGTTTTTTGATCAGCTATCTTGAAAAAAACACCGCTGTTGACATCATCTACTGTACCACCAGAACATTGACGCCCAGTCAGCTCGCCTTGACGGTCGAACTGGATTTTAAAATGCTCGGCATTTTTCCAGGCGCCTTCGGATCCGACGAATCGCGGATCAATGGCTTGACCGCGCATTTTTTGCGCGGCGTTCTTAAAACACGCCGCCATCACCGCTTTGCCCTTCATCCGGCCCTCAAGTCCCTCTATGAAATTGTCCGCCGCGAATGCGGCCTGGAACCATTGGCGGCTGTAGCGCCGGCGGATTTGGACTTCAGCCTCAACACGAACGAACTGCCGCCGATGGAGCTTCTTCGCGCCCCGCTTCTCATCGCGCGGCGATTCGATATCCTGCGGCAAAAAAAATCGCTTTCCGCCAACTTTTATCCCTTCCAGGAGCCCAACGCTCTACTGACCGACCCTGACCAGCGTTTGGAGGTATTTTTGCGCATTTTTGACGATATGCGCTTTGCCGTGATCATCGGTGAGCGCCTGGATTTGCCCGTTAATCCCGTAACGCTCTACCGCCGCATCGTCACGATGCTTCATAATCAGGGAATCACTTATATCGAGGTCATAAACGACGCGGCTGATTTTAAAGGCATTGACTGCATCCTGAAGGCGTCTTTTATTCCCTGCGCCTATTTTCCCTGCCTCAAAAAACATGAAGAAATAAGGCGCGATTATGCCGTTTTCGCAAAATCTTTTGAAAAACGCCCATGGCCGTCAAATCTGAACCGGCCGCTTTATGGTAAATTTCTCAAGGTTTATCTAAAATCACCACAGAACCTGCCGAATAACAGACCCTTAAAACCGTGAAAAAAATCAAACCATTTATCCAGATTCCCGATGGAAGGCAAATTGAAATTTCCCAGGCCCAGCCGCAAGATGCGCCCGCCATCCTCGGCCTTTACCATCACGTGTACGGAGGCAATTATCCTTTCGCCCTGGCCTCGAACATAGACGACTGCGTCAAAGCTGTTAAAAACGACAACTACTTGTGGCTTTTAATGCGCCACGAAGGCAGGCCTGTCGGCAGTGTGGTCTTTCATGTTGACAAAAACATAGCCTTAGCCAAGGTGTTCGGCGCGGTTGTGGCCCAGGAATACCGGGGATTTGATCTGACGGAACAGACGATTTCCCTCGGCATCGAGCATCTCGTCATAGAACGCCGTCTGGTCAAAAGCGTTTACGCCACCATCCGAACGGTCAGCTTGGCCCCCCAGAGGCTGGTGGAAAAACTGGGATTCAAAAAACTGGGGGTTTTCCCCAACGTCCACCGGGTGCACGCCTCAGAAACCCACACCCTGGCTGTTTATTTCTCCGAAGAAACCCTTCGAGGGCGCCGGATAACGCCTCATCTGCCGTCGGTGCTTAAGCCGTTTTTCCAAATTGTCCGGCGCGAAAGCGGCATCGGCGAAGCGCAATATACCGACATCGCCCTGGAGCTGGAGCCGGCTACCAGAACCCCGGCATCCTTTGAAGCCATCCAGGCGCCGCAATTCATTTTGAAACGCTTCAGAGAAACAAAATCCAGAGACGCTTTGGATCTCGATTTTTTTCCTTTTCATGACCCCAATCTCCTTTTGGTAAGCGCCGACGGCGCGACCGAGCTTTATTGCTACCGCTCAACCAGGGACGGTCATTGCGTCATCATTGGGGCAAAAACCGGCAGATTAAGGCTCAGAACGTTTTTGGATCACGCGGCCCGCTTTCTTGAAAATATCGGCACCCGTTACGTTGAATTGCTCATTAAAACCGATAAAGCCGAAGCGATTACTGAAGCGCTCGGCGCCGGATTTCTGCCCTCGGCTTATTATCCCGCCATGCGCTGGGATGCGGCGCAAAACCGGACCAAAGATTATCTTGTGCTTTCCCGCTCCTTTGTCATGCTGGATTTCAAGGGAATCCACCTCCAACCGGCTTATGTGGATTATCTGATGGAATACATCAAGCTCTGGAGGCGTCTCCATCTGGCGCACCTCCTGCCGCCGAAACACGGCTAACCTGGCTAATTCTTTCGATTGCGCAGGCTGATGACTAAAGCCTGCAGGTTGTCACGAGCCGCGGATTTATCCAAAGCAGCCAGGCAGTCCTCTGCCCGCTGGAGCAATAAAAGAGCCGCGCGCCGCGCCAGGGGACAGCCTGTCCGCCTGATAATCCTGATCGCTTCGGGAAATTTCGCGCAATCAGGTTTGCCGAAAGCCGCCATAATTAAGGTCTTTTCGCTTGCTTTCAAGCCTTCCAGAGCGAGAACCAAAGGGAGGGTGGCTATGCCTTCGCGAAAATCAAGTCCCACTCCTTTTCCCAAAGACTTTTCGCTTCCTTCGATATCAAGAATATCGTCGGTATACTGAAAAGCCAGGCCAAAAAGCTCTCCAAAGCCGGCCAAAGCCGACCGCGTCCGGCTGCCGGCTTTTGAAGCGATGGCCCCCAGTTCGGCGGAAGCGCAAAACAAAGATGCGGTCTTGTCGCCGGCGATTTTTATGACCGCGGCCTTGGAAGGCACAAGATTCCTTGAAGAGTAATCAAGCTCCAGCGCCTCCCCCCGAACCATCCTGACCGCGGCCCGAGCCGCCGATGCTACGGCGCTTGGACCCCCGCCCTTAAGCAAAAGACTGAGCGCTTCGGTCAAAAGAAAATCCCCTCCTAAAATCGCCTCCCTTGTGCCGAATGCTTTATGCGCCGTATCGGCTCCCCGTCTTAATTTGGCGCCGTCTAAAACATCGTCATGAAGCAAAGAAGCGCCATGGATGAATTCAACCGCGGCCGCGAGCGCTAAAAGCGAGTCCTTGGGCGCTGTTCCGCAAGCTTGGGCCGATAAAAAAAGAAGCCGGGAACGCAAACGTTTGCCGCCGTTTATAATCAAACGCGAGACAGCTTGGCCCGCTCCGCCGTCAAGATTCAACCGGCTTTTAAGATAGGCCTCGTATCGCTTTTTCAATAAATCCAAGTTAGTCATGAAGAAATTATTTTATCATTGGCGGCAGGCATAACCCATACCGCGGCAAGACAGGCTAGAACCAAACCGCCCAGAACATCGCTGAGCCAATGATCCCCTATATAGACGCGGCTGACGGCAAAAAAACAAATCAAAAGAAAAATAAGCCCGGTAGTTTTCCGCAGCCGCGCTGGAATTCATCGGGAATGGGCAGTTGAGGCACCCAAAGTTTTGCGGCCATCTCAATAATCGTGGCCAGGGCCATGGCGGACAAAAAGGCTGCGGCCAAGTTCGTTGAATAGCGCCTCCAAATTAAAACCGCGCCGGCCAAGGCCGCCAAGCCGGTAAATTCAGGCGAACCAAGCCAGCCGGTGGCCGTCACAAAACAATCAAGGCCAAGGGTCGCCGCGGACTGTAAAAATACCGTTACGGACACATCGGTTTTTTGCCATAAACCCGCGGCCACCAAAAAACTCAAAAAGCAGAATGCGCCTAAAAAAATCAAGCTTGTTTTAGAGCGCAGCTCCTTTAAAAAAATAAAAAAACCGGTCACGAACGCTTTTAAAATAGGACCTCCCAATCTTTTTAAACTCGCAATTTTTTAAGTCGTTCTTTGGCGATTTCGCGGTATTCCGCTTCAGGAGCGCTTTGGGCCATCCATTTAAAAATTTCGACTGCTTTGGCTTTCCGGCCGATTTTAAGGTAAATATTGGCCAAAATATTTTTAAGCATGGTCGGACATTCCGGCAAAGGATAAATCTGCTCGAGGAAACTCACTACCTTCGGAAAATCACCGGCTTTTTTATAGGCGATGGCCGACAAATTCAGGTTATAAGGCCAATATTGCGGATCACGCTTTAACGCCTCGTTAAGCAATTCCACTGCCTGAGCGTACCGGCCTTCATTGAAAGCCAAGACGCCGGCGCCATAAAGAACGGCGTAGCGAAAAAAAGGGTCAAGGCCGATGACTCTTTTGGTCAACGGCAGAATATCCTGGTACATCAGGCTGTCCGGGTCGCGGCCCCTGACCCAGCCTGCGTCTGAAATATCATGACCTTGTTCCGGCGTCTCTTCATACGTTCCATAGTAAATCAACATATCCATCATGGCGAAATCCGCGGCCATGCGGCGAAGTCCGAGTCCGACTAAAACCAAATCCCGGCTCCCGCCGACATATCCTCTCGTGGCTGCGAAAGCCTTAGGCAGCTCTTCAGGAAAACGCTCCGGCTTTAGATGCCCGGCCCAGGCATTGACCAGTAAAATTAAAACAACGGCTGCCGGAACAAACCAAAAAGTTTTCATTTTTTCGTTTTACGTTTCACGTCTTACTTTTTACGCTTTACTGCACTTCGCTTCTAGAAAATAAATAAACCGACAGCGCTAAAAGGATTCCGCCGTAAAAAATGGTGTAAGCCGCGGCGAAAACCGTACCGGTCAAGGCAAAAGCCACCGCCTTTGAGGCGACGGCCTCCAAATTATTGACCGTCGGATAAAGCGAAAAATTGGGCAAAAGATAGGTCAGCGGTTTGATGAAAAGGACGGCAAAGAGCCCGGCGTTTTCCTGCGCTTGAATCAAGGCCCGCAAAAGGTGCATAACATGACCGCTGGCGTAAACAAGCAGGCTGGAGATCAAATAACTTGCCTGGGAGGTGGTGACCATGGCCAAAAGAAAAGCTGCGGCCATAACCACGGCGAGTTTTAAATAAATTTCAATATAAGCGGCGACATAAATCCATTCGAAACCGAATTTTTTGACGGCGCCCAGCCCCAATTGGACGCCGGCCATAACGGCCATCCCGACCCACAAAAGAAGGGCGATGCCGAAATAACGGCCGATAAGATATTCCCATCTTTTCACCGGCCGCACGAAAAACATCTCCACGCTGGAGCCTTTCCTGACATCCTGGCGGGTGACCCGGTAAGCGCTTTGCAGAAGAATGGCTAAACCGAAAAATTCAACCATGGAGAAAGCGATGTCCCTAAAAAAACGGTCTTCGAAGCCTTGTGCCAGATTCGTCAACACCAGGCCGAAATACGTCAAAACCACGGCGAAAAGAAAGGTGGCGTTTAAAACCTTGTTTCTCACCTCTTCAAGCATGGTGAGCTGGGTGATGGCGCGAACGCGCCGGAAAGCGTCAACCATAAATGCGTGAATATAGAATGTTGAATATTGAATATCGGATGAGAATTTTCTTTTTTTCCAGTATTCTATATTCCATATTCAATATTCCCTAGAAATTTTCAGCTGAACGCACTCCAGGAAAAGCTGCTCGAGCGTTTTTTTTGAGCCGCCGTTCCAATCGCCGCGGTCCATGATGCGCTGTAAACGGCTGCCGGCGATGACGGCCGCGCGATGGGATATTTTTTCGACCTCGCCGATCGAATGGGAAGAAAATAAAATCGTCATGCCAAGCTCACGGTTGAGCCTTAAAAAAAGCTCCCGCATTTCAACGATACCCAAAGGATCCAAGCCGCTCGCCGGCTCATCAAGGACAAGAAATCGAGGGTGGCCAAGAATCGCCTGGGCGATGCCGAGGCGCTGGATCATCCCCTTGGAAAAAGAAAGAGTTTTACGGTCCGCGGCTTTGTCAAGCTTGACGATGGATAGGACCTCATCAATCGTTTTTTCCAGCTTTTTTTTGCCGCCGAATTTAGCCGCGTCTATTCGGGCGAAAAAATGCAAAATTTCATTCGGCGTCAAGGCCTGCGGAAAAGACACGCTTTCCGGCAGATACCCCAGATGGGAGCGGACCCGGTGTTCTTTGGCGGCCTCCTGCCCCAGAATAAGCACGCGGCCGGACGTCGGACGAATGAGCCCCAATAAAAGCCTGATGGTCGTTGTTTTTCCGCTGCCATTCAAACCTATCAAGCCGAAAATTTCGCCTTCAGCAATCTCAAAAGACAGTGATTCGATGCCGGGAACTTCCTGGGTCTTTAAAAATCCCGGTAGACGGTAAATTTTGGTTAAGTTTTCAAATTGAACAATCGGTAAAATTTTCATTCCAGAGCCGCCTCGATAACTTCATCCATGTGAGAAACGAGCTTGATGCCGACGTCCGCTTTGACTTCAGGCGGCAGGTCATCAAGGTCTTTTTGGTTTTCCAAGGGAATCAAAACCGTCTTGATTCCATGACGATGGGCGGCGATCAATTTCTGGCGTATCCCGCCGACCGGCAGAACCCGGCCGAGCAGGGTGATCTCACCCGTCATGGCCAAGTCCTTTTTGACCGGTTTGGCGGTCAAAAAGCCGGCCAGGCACGCGGCCATAGCGGCCCCAGCCGAAGGCCCGTCTTTAGGCACCGCCCCCTCAGGCACATGAAGATGGAAATCATGGGTTTTGAGCGCCTCCAGGCTCAGGGCCAGCCGGTCCGCTTTTGAACGCACGTAAGTAAAAGCAGCCTGAGCCGATTCCTGCATCGTAGGACCCAGCTTGCCGGTCAAAATCAAATTGCCCTTGCCTTGCACTCGAACGACCTCGATAGTCAAAACCTCGCCGCCGTATTCGGTCCAGGCCAAAGCCGCGGCTGTGCCGAGGCCGTTGGCCGCCAAGCCGCTTTTAACGTATTTCGGCGCGCCAAGATATTTTTGAAGTTCTTCGGGACCGGCAATAATGTATTTTTTTCCGGAGGTTTCTCTGCCCGGCGCTTTTTGGCCGCCGGCCAGGGACTCTGGCCCAAACTCCGCCCCCGAAGCTCCCTTCGCGCCACCGGCGCTTCTGGGTCCTTGGGCTCCGCTCCAAGGGCTGCGGAGCGGGGCAGCCAGGGCGGTTTCTTTGGCGATTTTCCTGGCTAAAGCGGCGATTTCCCGTTCCAAATTGCGCACCCCGGCTTCCCGGGTGTAGCGCTCGATAAGAAAAGTCAGAACCTCGTCGGGCAAGGACAATCCGAGCAGCCCATCGAGCCCATGCTCTTTGAGCTGTTTAGGCAGTAAGTATCGCCAGGCTATCCCGATTTTCTCCCGAATCGTATAATCCGAAAACTCGATGATTTCAAGGCGGTCTTTCAAGGACGATGGAATGGTAAAAGTGGTGTTGGCCGTGGCGATAAAAAAAACATTGGAAAGATCGAAACCTACGTCAAGGTAATGATCGGAAAAATGACTGTTTTGCTCGGGATCCAAAACATCGAGCAGGGCCGCGGCCGGATCGCCCCGCCAATCAGTGCCCATTTTATCTATCTCGTCTATCAGGAAAACGGGATTTTTAGCCCCGGCCTTTCTGATTTGCTGAATAATGCGGCCCGGTAAAGCGCCGACATAAGTGCGCCGGTGTCCGCGGATCTCGGCCTCGTCGCGCATTCCGCCGACAACCATGCGGACAAAATTGCGGCCCAAAGCCCTGGCAATGGAGCGGGCCAGGGAAGTTTTGCCCACGCCCGGCGGTCCCGTAAAGCAAAGAACCGGCCCCCGGAGCTTGTTTTTCAAAAGACAAACCGCCAGATATTCGAGAATCCGCTCCTTGGCTTTATCAAGTCCGTAATGATCCTCGTTTAAAATTCTTTCAGCCTCCTTGATCTCGAGCCGGTCCGCGGTCATTTTTGCCCAAGGCAGGCAAACCAGCCAGTCTACGTAAGTTCTGGCCACCGTGGCTTCCGGCGAATAAGGCATCATTTTCTCAAGCCGGCCGATCTCTTTTAAGGCCGCCTCAGCCGCCTCTTTTGACATTTGGGACTTATTCACCTGTTCGCGCAGTTCATCGAGATCTTTGGCGTGATCATCGCGGTGGCGCAGTTCCTTTTGAATCGCCTTCATTTGTTCGTTGAGAAGATATTCCCTTTGATTTTTTTCGATCTGCCCCCTGACCCGGTTTTGGATTTTCTTTTCCGTATTTAAAATGTCAATTTCCCGGACAAGATAGGCATAAATCTGATCGAGCCGCTCAGCCGGGTCCGTCATTTCCAGGAGCTTTTGTTTTTCATCCAACTTTAAAGCGATGTTGGCCGCCAGGATGTCCGCCAGGCGCTCCGGGTCGTCGAGGGTCGCGACCAATCCGGCTGTTTCCTTGAGCACATTGGGATTAATTTGAGCGTACTGATGAAACGACTGGCGCAAAAGCCGGATGACAGCCTGGGAATCGGCGTTCAAGGCAAAGGGCGGCGCCTCGAGGGGCGCGATTTGAGCCTCAAGCCAGCCGTCCGTGACCGGCGCGGCTTTAAGGCGGCTCGCACGGAAAAGACCTTGAATGAACGTTTTAACGGAGCCGTCTGGAAGCTTGAAAACCTGGACGATTTCCCCCACCGTTCCTATCTCGTGCAGGTCATCGGCCGCCGGGTCATCGGCTTGCGGCGATTTCTGGGTCACAACAAAAAGCCGGCGCTTGAAAAAATTGATCGCTGCCTCGACGGCTTTGACCGATTTTTGCCGGCCGATGGCGACCGGCAGGATCATGTGCGGAAAAAGCGCCACGTCGCGGATCGGCAAAACAGGAAGTCTTAGGGCGCTCTCCGCAGCGCCGGCGTCTGCCGCTTCGCCCACGGTTAAAATGTCGTTTGATTTATTTCTTTCTTGTGGAGATGATTTCATCAATGATGCCGTAAGCCTTGGCCTCTTCGGCGCTCATGTAAAAGTTGCGCTCCGTGTCGCCGCGGATTTTTTCCGGTTTCTGGCCGGTATGAAGGGCCAGAATGTCAATTAATTTATTCTTCGTGATTAAAAGTTCCTTGGTTTCGATGTCAATGTCCGTGACCGGACCGCTCAAACCCTCGCCGCCGATAAGGGGCTGATGGAGCATGACCCTGGAGTGCGGCAGGGCGAAGCGCCGCCCCTTGGTTCCCGAAGCCAAAAGAACGGCCCCAAAGGACATGGCCATGCCGATGCAAATAGTATTGATCGGCGTGGTAAGATAGCGCATGGTGTCATAAACCGCCAGCCCGGCCGTCACCATGCCGCCCGGCGAATTAATGAACATCTGAACTTCCTTGTCGCAATCCTCCGCCTGCAGATAAAGCATCTGGGCGATGATAAGATTGGCCGAGTCCGTGGTCACCACACCCTCGTAACCCCCCACGAAAATGATCCTGTCTTTGAGCAGTCGCGAATAAATGTCGTAGCCCGCGGCCGCCCCCTGGTTCCATCTCTCGATTACCGTCGGAATGATTGCCGGCATTGTTTATACCTCCACGTCAGTTATTTTTGCGTTGGCGATCAAAAAATCATAAACCTTTTCCGTTAAAATATCATACAAGACCGCGTCCTTGTTTTTAAGAAGCTCCTGCTTGTCTTTTTCATCCGGCGCGCTTTCAAGCTTTCTTTGAAAATCGTCCTCGCCGGCTTTGATGTTTTCCCTTGCGGCGATCTCGCGCATTAAATAAGCCAGGCGGATCTCATTGGCCGCTTCGATACCGTATTTGACGCGCAACTCCTGTTCGTGCTGCGCGTCCAATTCCTTATTGGAAATGGCAAAAAGAGCCTTGGCGCGCTCCAGAAGCTCGTGCGTGCGGATGTCTGTTTCCGTCTGGGACACGTCAATGGGATTTTCCAAAAGCAAATCCCCGGCGACTTGATCCTCAAGCTGTTTTCTGGCGAAGCGTTCGCAGCGGCGCATAAGCTCGAGACGCAACTGATCTTTCCATTTAGGAATCTGCTCACCATGGGTCTTATAAAGCTCCTCTTGCGAGCCCGACTGGCTTTCCAGGCGCTTGACTTCCAGAAGCTCGAGCTGAAACTCGGCTTTTTTTCCGGCCAAAGCGCTGACCGGGCAATCGTCGTCCAGGAGCGCCTGCCAGGATTTGGATTCGCCGGCTTTCATGCCTTTGACGGCTTCGCGCATGCCCAAAGGCAGGCATTCGTCATCCGCCGCAAACATCTCGTTTTTAAGATCCATGACCGGCTCGCCGCCGACCGCGCATTTCAAATTGGCTTCAACCAAATAATCGGCTTGGGCCTCGACGCTGCCGGCAACCGGCATTAAATATTGGGCCGCCCCCTCCCTGAGAATCCTTTTGAGCCCGTCTTCAACCTCTTCATCTGTGACCGGTTTAAGGCGGCGCTCAAGCTCGAAACCTTTGTAATTCTTGATGGTAATGACTGGCTCAATTTCAAAAACAGCCTCGAATTTCAGATGCTCGGCATATTGGTATTCAACTTTTGCTATCAGAGGGGCGCAGATGATTTTCAAGTCCTCTTTTTTAAGGATTTCTCCGACGACCTCGGAAAAAACCTCACGGCTTGACTTCTCCTTGATCCAATCGCCCGCGGCGCTGATAAGGATATTGTCTGGAGTCTTGCCGCGCCTGAAACCGGCTATTCTGGCGCTGTTTTTGGCTTGCTTGAGCCATTTTTCTTCGATAACTTTAAGCCTTTCCCCGGCCAAAGAAATCTCGTAACGCTTCTTGGCCGGCTCAGAAGCGGCCAATTTAACCTCAGCGCCGGTTTTTTCAGAAACAAAGTTCATCTTTTCTATCTCCTATCTCCTAATTTGTGGGCGAGGAGGGACTCGAACCCTCAAGCCTTGCGGCATACGGTCCTAAGCCGTACGCGTCTGCCAGTTCCGCCACCCGCCCAAATCAAAATTTCCTTCACTATCTCCTATATCCCGACCTCCGGTCGTCCTATCTCCTGTTTTATGGGCCGCCCGAGACTCGAACTCGGAACCTTGCGCTTAAGAGGCGCCTGCTCTAACCAAATTGAGCTAGCGGCCCGCGCTTAGCGCGGCTGAACCCGCGCTTAGCGCGGGCCCCGCACCTTGCTATTACCCACAAGTGGAATAACTCTCAGGTCCGTCATTCCCGCGCAGGCGGCCACGGCCTCGGTCTCTGACCGCACCTGGACAGGGCCTCTGGCCGACAAAACAGGCGCTGGCCGTTTCTCCGCCCTCGAAGCTCGACGCGTTCCTCCGGAACTTCAATCGTCCCTGGTCCCCGATCAGGGGCTGCGGAGCGGGAATCCAGGCCTGGACCCCCGCTTTCGCGGGGATGACGACACTTGTGGGTAATTGTAAACCCCCGCACTAGACTGTATTCTAGCACCCTTCGCAGAACTGCGGGTACCGGCCGGGCACTCAGAGAGTGCCAGCGTGCCGGCAAGCCGTGAAGAACAGATCAGCTTTTTATTAAACGGTCAAGCTCCGCTTTTAAGCGCGGTAAAATTTCCTCGTAGCTGAAAACGCCCAACTCAGCGCCCTTTCTTTTTAAATGAACCGTTTGCGGGCCGCACCAAACACCCAAATCCGCGTCGTCGGTTTCACCCGGGCCGTTTACCCGGCAGCCCATGACCGCGATGGTGATCGAACGATCTTTCGCATAAGCGGTCATGGCTTTAATTTTTTGCGCCAACTCGACAAAACGCTCGTTTTCAACCCTCGAACAGCTTGGACAGGAAATAATGTTTAGGCCGGCCGATTGGACAGATTTTTGCGTCAGGCGGCCCTCGGCGACATCCTTGATAATTTCAAAACCAGCCGTCACTTCCTCATGCTTTCTGTCGTTAGGAAGCGTCAAAGACACCCTGATGGTGTCGCCGATCCCCTCGGACAAAAGGGGCTCAAACGCCATGCGGGTTTTAGCGATGCCTTCGGGCGGCATGCCCGCTTCGGTCACGCCTAAATGGAGCGGAATATCCGGCCTTGACTTGGCGAAACGCCGGTTAACGTCAAGAACTTTTAAGGGATCGGAATCCTTTAAAGAAACGACGAAACGCTCAAAGCCTGATTTTTCCACCAAATCAACATGGAACATGGCGGATTCCACAATCGCCAGCGATGAATCGCCGGGATATTGCTTCAAAAATTCCGGGGCAATAGAGCCGCAGTTGACCCCGATACGCAAGGCGAGGCCATAGTCCTTGGCAATATCAACGATCCAACGCACCTTATCGGCCATGGTTTTTTCTTTTTCAACATGGTGCAGATGACCGGGGTTGTATCTTATTTTATCCACGCAAGGCGCTATGACCGAAGCCAAACGGTAATTTTCCTGCAGATCAACGACCAAATTAGCCTTGGTTTGGCGGCGAATCTCTTTTAAGGCTTCGGCGTCGCGGTCAGTATCTACCGCCACCCGGACTAGCCCGGCTCCGGCCTGCCTTAATTTCTCGGCCTGGGCCGCGGTCCGGTCAATATCTTTGGTCGGCGTGGCGCACATTGATTGCACCGCAAGCGGCGCCCCCCCTCCGATATAAACACTTCCGGCTCGAACCTTCCTGGTTGGATTTCGCTTCACCAGAATATCTTATCAAACCAGTCCTTTTAAGACTCGCGTCATAACAGATTTACAATAATATAGCGTGATTACCATCAGAAATCTCCGTAAAGACTTCGGCGGACAGACCCTTTTCGACAAGGCGTCTTTACAAATCAACGAGCGCGACCGTTACGCCCTGGTCGGACCTAACGGCTCCGGCAAATCCACGCTGTTTAAAATGCTCCTAGGCGAAACCGAGCCTGATGGCGGAGAACTTCAGATACGCAAGGGCGCGGTCGTCGGATATCTGCCGCAGGAAACCGCCTTGCTTGGCGCGGGCTCGGTAATCAGCGAAATTTTAGCGCACATGGAAAACCCTGAACCCAAGCTGGTAGCTAAGGCCAAGGCGGTTTCAATGGGACTGGGATTTAAAGTCGCTGATTTCGATAAGAGCGCCCAGGATCTAAGCGGCGGCTGGACAATGCGGGTGGCTATCGCCAGATTGCTCATTGAACAACCCGATTTGCTTCTTTTGGACGAACCCACCAACCACCTGGACCTTGATTCCTTGCTTTGGTTTCAGGAATATCTGCAAAACTACGAGGGCGCTGTTTTTCTTATTTCCCATGACCGGGCCTTCATTGACGCCATTTGCGGCGCGATAGTCAGCGTTCAGGATCATGCTCTGAAAACCTATCACGGAAGCTATGAAACTTTTCTCAAGGCCAGGCAGGTTGAACGCGAAAAGCTCGAATCAGCCTTTCACCAACAGCAAATTCAAATCGAACAGATGGAAGAATTTATCGCGCGCAACCGGGCGCGCCTGTCGAGCGCCGGCCGGGCGCAAAGCATGATCAAAAGACTCGAAAAACTCGAACGTATCGAACTGCCACAGGAATCAAAGAAGGCAGCCATCCGTTTCCCCCAGCCGCAGCGCGCCGGCGCAAGAGTTTTGGCCCTAAAAAACGTCTCCAAAGCATACGGGCCGGTCAAGGTTTATGAAGGTCTGGATTTCCATGTGGAACGCGGCTGGAAAATGGCTTTCGTGGGCCACAATGGGGCGGGAAAATCCACCCTGCTTAAAATGCTGGCCGGCATTGTGCCGCCTGACTCCGGTGAAAGAGTTTTGGGGGTCAACGCCCGGGTGGGTTATTATTCCCAGCACCGCGCGGAAATGCTCGATACCGAGCGCACTGTTTTCGAGGAAGCCTTCTCCGTCACGCGCATAGGCCAAACCGAAGAGATGATCCGCACGGTGCTGGGAACTTTTTTGTTTCCCGGAAATTCCGTCTATAAAAAAGTAAATGTTCTAAGCGGCGGAGAAAAAAGCCGCCTGGGCCTGGTTAAATTGCTTCTGGATCCTCCCAACGTGCTCCTGATGGACGAACCCACCACGCACCTCGACATCCCCAGCGTTGAGGCGCTGATCGCGGCTCTCAGGGAATACGAGGGCACTGTATGTTTTATCAGCCACGATTTATATCTGATTAATTCCCTGGCCAATTACATAGTTCATATTGACAGCGGCCGGGTGGCGCTTTATCCGGGCAATTACGAATATTTCAGCCATCGGCAAAACCAGATAGCCAAAGAAAAAGAAACACAAAAACAAGAAGAGCCCGTATCTGAAACAACCGCGAATAAGCCCCAGGCGGCTCCACCCGTATGCTCCAAAAAAGAGCGTCAGGAACGCGCCAAACAGCGAGAGAGGGCGAGAGCCGTCGAAAACTTAAAAAACGAAATCAACCGGATTCAAACCAAAATAGCGGACCTTGTAAGACAAATGGAAGATCCCCGGACGCACCAGGATTTCAATAAGGTCAGCGCCATCGGCCAGGAAATTAGAACGCTCCAGGGCCAGTTGTCGGCCAAAGAGCAGGAACTCTCCGCTTATTAATTAACCGCCTGCATGTTTCTGCCGACGACACGAGAGGAATTAAGACATTTAGGCTGGGACCGGCTCGACATAATTATGGTCACGGGCGACAGTTATATTGACAGCCCTTTTATCGGCGTGGCCGTCATAGGCAAAGTTCTTCTTAATGATGGATACCGGGTAGGCATCATCGCCCAGCCGGATACCGGCTCGGACCGCGATATCGCCAGGCTCGGAGAGCCGCGAATGTTCTGGGGGGTCACAGCCGGATGTATAGATTCCATGGTGGCCAACCACACGGCTTCAGGCCGGCGGCGAAAATCCGATGATTACACCGCGGGCGGACAAAATAATAAGCGCCCAGACCGGGCCGCGATCGTCTACTGTAATCTCATTAGAAAATACTTCAAAAACACCGTCCCCATCGCCCTCGGCGGCATGGAAGCCAGCCTGCGCCGCATCGCTCACTATGATTTCTGGTCGGGAAAAATCAGAAGATCAATTTTGGAAGACGCCAAGGCTGACGTTCTTTTTTACGGCATGGCGGAACGCGCCGTGCTGGAATTCGGCCATTGCCTTAAAACCGGGGCGGACTTTAAAAATATCCGAGGCATTTGTTATCTCTCGAAAGACATCCCCCGCGGCTGCCTCGAACTTCCTTGCTTTAAAGAAGTTTCCTCAAACCCGGAGTCATTCACGCGCATGTTTAAAACTTTCTATGACAACAACGACCCGGTCACCGCCAAGGGGCTGGCGCAAAAACAGGATGTCAGGTATCTGATTCAAAATCCACCCGCGGAGCGCCTTTCCCAAACCGAACTCGATCGCATTCACGACCTTGCCTACGAACGCGCCGCGCATCCTTTTTACGCCAAAGATGGGCCGGTCCGGGCCCTGGAAACCATCCAATTTTCCATAGCCAGCCATCGCGGCTGTTATGGCGAATGCAACTTCTGTTCGATAGCCGTCCATCAAGGCCGAACCGTGCAATCGAGAAGCGCAGCGTCTATCTCGAAGGAGGCGGCAACTATCACAGCCTTACCCGATTTCAAAGGCACTATCCATGACATTGGCGGACCGACCGCCAACATGTACGGTTTTGAATGTGAAAAAAAGCTCGAGTATGGCGCCTGTAAAGATAAACGCTGTCTCTATCCCAAGGTTTGCCCTTCCTTGCGGGTGAACCACAGCCAATCACAAAGGCTCCTGCGGGAGCTAAGAAACATCCCTGGCATCAAAAAAATCGTTGTGGCCTCAGGCCTGCGCCATGACTTGGTTCTTGCCGATAAGCTATACGGACCGGCTTACCTTGAGGAAATCGTGCGCCATCATGTTTCCGGCCAACTGAAAATAGCCCCTGAGCATTCGGAAAGCTCGGTGCTACGGCTGATGGGCAAGCCCGACGTAAAAATGCTCATTGAGTTTAAAGACATGTTTTACGCATACACCCGCAAGGCAGACAAAAAACAATTTTTAACCTATTACCTCATCGCCGCTCATCCCGGCTGCACTATCGAAGACATGCGAAAATTAAAAGCCTTTGTTTTAAAACACCTGCGCGTCATACCGGAACAAGTGCAGATTTTCACCCCGACCCCTTCCACATACTCAACGCTGATGTATCACACCCGAACCGATCCCCATACCGGCCGGCCGTGTTTTGTCGAAACCGGCGCCGCGGGCAGAGAGAAACAAAAAATAATCCTTGTAAGGCGGGGTATTTAGGCGTCGCTGGCTTTCTTTAGTTCTCGTCGGAAAATGGCTTTAAGCCTTCTTGTCCTCTTGGCTTCTTTTGGCCCCCATTTCGCGCTCTTACCGATCGCTAAAGCGATCAGCCCTTTTTTGTCTATAGTCTCTGGCGTCGAGACATTGGTCATAGGTTGATTTTTCAATTTTAATCCAATCCGTTTTATCAATCCCCCGCTTGTTTTTTGCGCTGGTGCTGAAAGGAAAGGCGCTGGCCACTTTAATCCACCGCCCCTGCTCCCTGGCAATATCCCGAACCTCATCGGCAACTTCAGAGAGGTCTTGATCCTGGCTAAAAATAAGCGCCACATCATAACGTTTTTCTCGAGCCAGGCGGACGACATCTAGTGTAGTGTCCCTAACGCTTCTTTACAATGACGAATTTTTTCCAAAACCGAGTGCGCCGAGGCTGTCCAAACGAAGGGCTTGGGACTTTTATTGTTGTCAATGATGTATTGTTCAATAGCCGCGATAAGTTCCGGAACATTTCGAAAAACTCCGCGGCGGATTCGTTTGTCGGTGATTTCGCGGAACCACCGCTCGACCAGGTTTAACCAAGAACTCGAAGTCGGGGTAAAGTGCAAG
>JACQWW010000016.1 GCA_016209025.1 Elusimicrobiota bacterium
AATTCTTACAGGTAAGCTGGATGAGGGAAAACTTCACGTCCAGTTTGATGAAGGGGGATCTGAAAACATGTCTCCTTCATCGGAATTGAAAACGAAATATGAGGAGAAATGCGTCAGAACTCTACTCGACAAGCGGTTGTGGCAACTCTAATCTTATTTATGGCGTCAAACTCCGCAATTTACGCCGGCAGTAAATCGTCTGCGAAGCAAGACCCCGCCGACGTTGAAGAAGAGGCGGCAGTTAACCCGCGAGAAAACTACGGATGCGGACTTTTTAGCGGCATTTATGCCGCACTTGGATTCTTGCAGGGAAACATGGGGGTGTTCACCCATTTGGATGCGGATTGGAAACAAGTCATTAAATCCCGCAAGGCTGTAGCTAAGGAGTTATCTATCACCATTAAAAATATGGCTGCCGACGAACCTGACCTATCCTTAAAGGAAAATCTGGAAAAATTGGCCGGTTGGTTCACGGAGTATTATCCTGAAGACGGCCAAGATTGGGGGCAAAAGGCTGATGACCAAGCTCGTCATTTCGATACGGTGCGTTTACGAACTTTTAGTTTAAAAAAAGAATACTGTTCCGAAGCTTCGGCGCAGGACGACTGACAATCCCAAAATCTCTATAAGCAACCCAGGGACTGCCCGCTGGACTGTCATCTGTCATTTTTGTCATGAACAAGTGACAAATGAAGACGGCCAGGGCCTCTGGTCCCAGCTCCGTCCCCGAAGCTCTGTGGAGCGGGACCTGACCCCATGTCCTGCGGTGAAACTTCCTTTGACCCGTTACTTGTAAACAAACAGCGTGGCGTAAATGATTCCGATGATGAGAGTCAGGCCTATGGCTAGGGCCATGAAGCCGAAAATACGCATCAGCCGCAGTGTCCGGCCGGCAAGCGGCTCCGCCAGGCATTGATCCAGCCTGCCTTGGGCGAGAAGCTCCTCATATTCGGCGGGCCGGTCTTCTTTTAATTCATCAAGGGGAACGCGGCCGGTGAAAATCACCGTGTCCATGGGAAATTTGTCCGGCCTGAAATGGGTGTTGAAAAAATGAACCGTGAAGATGAACCCGACGGCCAGCAAAGCCTCGTCCGAGTGGATGATGGCCGCGATATTGATTATCCATCCCGGTAAGAGGCGCGTGATGAGTTCCGGAAACCAAAGGGTCAGGCCGGTTGAGCCGATGATGGCAATGCCCCAAAAGACGGCGAAATAATCGAATTTTTCCCAGTATGTCCAGCGGCCATAGGCCGGCCTAGGTCCCCGGCCCAGGTACCATTTAAAGGTGGCCTTAATCTCCAATAAATCCTTCCTGGTAAAAAGCATAGTGTCGGGACCCATCAGCATTTCTTTCCAGCTGCCGAATTCGCGGCGTTTGCGTTTGACCAGATCGCGCAGATGGGCGATAAAAATCCCGATCATAATAACCGCGGCCATGCGGTGAAGATAGCCTGCCGACTCAAAGCCGCCGAGAATGCGCGAAAGCGCGGCGGCCCAGCCCGCATAAGAGTATTTAAGCATCATCCCGGTCCCGGCTAGGGTGATAAAGCTGACGATCATGAGGCCGTGAAGCAGGCGGTTAAGCGGGGTGAACCTGACAAATTGTTTGGCGCCCGGCTCTAAAGGCACGCGGCTTCGCCGGCGCCGCAGTTGGAGGGAACGCGGCAGCCAAAGCAGGGTATGGAGCCCGGCCACGGTGAAAGTTCCGATCAAAAGGGAGGTCATCAGCCAAAAGGTGAGGAAAATGAGCGGATATTTGACCGGATCATGATGGGTGCTGTGAGTAAGGTATCCGGCAAAACGCTTGGTGGCTCCGGGATGACAGGCGCGGCAGGTGGCTACCACATTTTTGCGGCTCAAGCGCGAGCGCGGGTCAGGGACCGGATAAACATCGTGCGCTCCGTGGCAGTCGTGGCATTTGGCCGTCTTGGCGTAGCCGAGCAGGGACACTTTGCCGTGGTATGTTTCAAAATACGTTTTGGCGATTTTTTCGTGGCACCGGCCGCAGCGCGCCATAATGGCTAGCTTGAACCGGTCCTCGTCGGCGCGCCGGATGGTGTGCGCCGTGTGGCAGGTGCTGCAGACCGGCAGTTCTTCTTTTGTCTTATTGACCGCGCTCGAGTGGATACTGCCGGCGTATTTTTCGTACACGCCCCGGTGGCACCGTCCGCAGGTGGCGGCGATATTGTTTTGATTGACGCTGGAAGCCGGATCGCCGACGGGAAGTTCGCGGTGCGCCGTGTGGCAGTTGGTGCACATGGCGGTGACGACCAAACCGCTTTTTAAGAGCCCTTTGCCGTGAATACTTTCCAGGTAGTTTTTGGAAATTTCATGTTCTTTTCCCTTATAACGGACCGTTGCTTTTTCGCCTTCCCGGTGGCAGCGGCTGCATAAATCAGGGACATTGATGGGATAGGTGGCTGAGGCCGGATCATTTTTTCCCAGGATTTTGTGCATGCCGTGGCATTCAGTGCATTGAGGAGCGTTGGGATTGCCCAGCCTCAGGAGTTTTCCATGGACGCTTCCGCTGAAATCATCGTTTTGGGTGTTGTGGCACACGGAACAATCCACTTTCTTGGTCACGGTTTCGCAGGGGCGCTTTTTAGAAGGCATGACGCCGGCATGGCATTGGCTGCAGGCGACTTTGGCGTGGACCGATGAGACAAGCTCTTTAACTTGCACATGCAAGTAACGGCCTTTTTCATCTTTATGTCCGGCTCGGCCGTGGCAGTTCAAGCAGTCTTTGTCCGCCATACCCTGGTCATAGAAGACTTTGCGCACCTTATGGGGCTGGTGGCACGCAACGCATACGGGAATGACGTGCGGTTTTTTCTCCCACAGCTCGCCTTTGATGACCTTTCTATGGACGTTTTCTATGAGGCTGTGACAGCGGGTGCAGGTTGTGACGATATTGCCGCGGGCGATCGCTGATTTGGGATCGGTGTGGGGCAGGATGCTGTGCGCCGTGTGGCAGGAGGCGCAATTGGCGCTGACGCTCAAACCTTTTTTAAGCAGTCCCTCGCCATGTATGCTTTCCGAATAGTTTTCCAGGATGTGGCGCTGGTGAATAGGGCGCTGGGTTTGAACGGGCGCGCCTTCCCGGTGGCATGACCCGCAGACAAAAGGTATTTTAATCGGCGATACGGAAGATTCGGGATTTGAGGGGGGGATAATGTCGTGGGAGCCGTGGCAATTCTGGCAGCGCGGCGCCAGCTTGTCGTCCCTGGCCAAGGCCTTACCGTGAAGGCTGTCGGAGAATTTTTTATCAATATCTTCGTGGCAGGCTCCGCAGGCGACTTTGGCCAAAGGCGCGGGATGGGGAATTTCCGCGCCGGCAAGGTCCTTATGGCAATCGGCGCAGGCTAATCCGCCATGGACCGAAGCGCTGAAACGTTCGCCGTCCACGTGCAAGGAAACGGTTTTGCCGTTTCTTTCAGCGGTGAAGGCCGGTTCCCCGTGGCAAGACAGGCAGGTATCGTTTTCCTGGGAAATTCCCAAGGAAAGCGGCCATAACAGCAATAGTAAGGTTAATAAAGGCATATTAATAAGCAATGGCAGAACTTCCCCAAACGGGTAAGTTCTGAAGCTTGAAGCGCGAAGTCTGAAGTCTGAAAAAGGGAAAAATCTGTTTTTTCATACTTCAAGCTTTAGACTTAAGACTTCAGCCTTTAACCTGGCGATGAACCCGGCCGGTAATCCATGCCCAATTCATCGGATAAACCTCCGGATCGAATACGGTCCAGTAGAAATGCCAAACCAGGATGGTCAGGCAGGCCAGAACAGCTTCATAGAAATGGACCATGGTTGCGAGTTCGGAAACCCAGGCCGGAAGATATTTAAGGGTGAGATCGGGAAAAGCCAAGATCATTCCCGTCCCCATCATAACAAGCGTTCCCCAGACCAGTCCCCAGTATTCCGCCTTTTCGATGTAGTTATAGGGCTCTGAAAGTTTAGGGTTCGGTTTGTTCCACTGAAATTTGGCGGCAAAAGCGGCGAAGGCTTCCTTGAGATCGGCCGGCCGGGGCAGATAAGCGGTGATGACGTTTCTGCCTCTTCGGGTAAGGGCAAGATAGAAGGGGTGATAGACAGCCAGCATGCAAAAGAGCACGACCGCCCACCGGTGCAGAAAGCGGCGCATTCCTTCGTCAATAAATGAAAGGGGTATGGCCCACCAGGCCGAAGGATATTTGAGAACAAATCCCGTGTAAGCCAGCATGATAAAAGTGAAGGCCAGCACAATGTGCTGGATTCTTTCGTTGAGGTTTAAGCGTATCTCATCACTATGCAGATGAGCCGCGTTTATGGCTCCGTTCCAGAGTTTTTTAAGGAAATCCAAGGCATTGTGCAGCAGCATGCCGCAGATCGTCAGGGGAATGACGGCCATATAGAAAATGAAGGCCGCGTTGAGAGTCCAATGTTTGCCGCGGACCGGGCCGTGAACCGATCCCTTGGCAAGCTGATCGCCGGCCCCGGGGTGGCAGCGGCCGCAGGTTTTGGCGATATTGGAGTGGTGAATAGAAGATCGCGGGTCGGTGTGGAGCAAAATGTCGTGAAAGCCGTGGCAGGAGGCGCAGTTGGCCACCTTAAGGTCGCCTCTTTGGTAAGCGAGGCCGTGATAAGTGTCAAGATAAGTCCTGTATCTGTCGGCCGGCAGGCCGAACTTCGTCATGACAACTTCCGAGGCATGGCATCTCGAGCATGTCCCGGTCACGGCCCCGATCCAGGCCGCGGACGACGCGTCTTTGACGGAATGAATAGTGTGCTCGCCGTGGCAGGAGGTGCAAACCGGCGCTTCCTTGACGCCGGCCTCGGTCGCCTGGCCGTGGACGCTGATGCGATAGACCGCCAGAACGTTGGAATGACAGCGGCCGCATGTTTCCGGCACGTTTCTCCAGAAAATCCGGCCTTGGCTGTTGGCTGAGCCGTGCAGATCGTGCGAACCGTGGCAGTCGGTGCAGACCGCGGCATTGGCGATGCCGCGCTCGATGGCGCTGCCGTGAATCGTGTGCTTGTAGGATTCGAAAGGCCGCGATACCGAAAGTTTGAACTTCGACATGCGCTGGGGATCGTCATGACAGCGGCCGCAGGTTTTAGGAATATTTTTGTGGTTGACCGGAGAATCGCTATGGCGCGAGTTAAGCAGGGTGTGGCTGTGGCCGTGGCAGTCTTTACAGGCCGCGGCTTCGGAAAGACCTTTGGTTACCGCCTTGCCGTGGTCCGATGTCATGTAAATCTGCGATTCGATTCGATGACAGCTTTTGCAGGAAACCGGGGCTAAGGCGTTGGAATGAGGAATGCTCTCCGCGTCAATATGGCAGGAAATGCACAAATTGTTTCCATGAATGGACCGGCCGAAGGCCTGGGCCTCGACGAACGGCGCTTCAGTGTCTTTTGTCGCGTGGCAGGAGAAACATACGTCGTTGCCTTCGGCTGCCGCTAAGCTTTGCCATAGACAGATAAAAACGCCGATTAATCCCAATGTTTTCATGCGAGCGAAAACAGCCCCCCCTTCTCGTCTCTCTGAGACGAGAAGGGGGGGCTGTTTTACAAATGCCAAATCAAAGCGATTTACGATTTCTTTTTGCCTTCTTCTTTTTTATGACACTTGGCACAGGCTGACTTGGCGGCAAAGACCTTGTTTTTGCCGTTATGACATGAGCCGCATGTTTTGCCGGCATACATGTCCGCCATTTTCATGCCTGCCTCGTTGCGTTTTTGTAAAAACAAAGGCTTCTCTCCCTCATGGCAGTCTTTGCAGGTGTTTTTTTTGCCATGAGCTGTGTGAGCGAATTTGACCGGGGCCAGTTTGCCGGTTTTATCTAACATGATAAATTCCGGCGCTTCGCTTTTTGCCGGCTCAACCGCCGAGGCCGGCGCTTCGGCCGCCGCAGGCTTATCTGTTCCTTTAGTAGCTTCTTTTTTAGCCTTCTTATCCGCGGCAAAAACCAAGCCGGCCGCGCACATTAGGCTCACTAACATTAATTTTCGCATGTAACTCTCCTCCCGTAACTTAAAATAAATCTTTTTAAGCCGCAGCCGCAGCCATGGCCCGCCGGCCGAACATCTGCAGGAAATCGCCGATATGCTCTTCAACGATCAGCACCGCCGAATCAACGCTGGTCTGGCGTTTGGCGATCGCCTCTTGAACCACGGATTCCAGGCTGTCTACGTTATAGAGATGCACTCCGCTGATTTTTTGCACCTGGGGGTCAATATTTCTGGGCACACCCAAGTCAATTAACACAAGGCCGCGGCCGTTTCTTATTTTTATGATTTCAGAAAGTCTTTCTGCCGTAACCAAATAATGAGGGCAGGAGGTTGAGGCGATGACCACATCCATATTCTGAATCATGTGCATCCCTTCTTCGAGCCCCATGGCCGCGCCATTGAAGCGCGCCGCAATTTCTTTGGCTTTTTCGTAATTGCGGTTGGAAACTATGAAAGAAACCGTTTTTTGAGACAAAAGATGCTCCGCGGCGGTTTCAGCCATTTTTCCCGCGCCTATCAGCATAACCTTGGCCTGCCCGGCCTGGCCTAAAATTTTCTCAACCAACGCTACGGCCGCTCCGCCGCAGCTGGTGATGCCCTGGGCGATGCTTGTCTGGGCTCTGACAATTTTGCCGACCGCCAGAGCCCTTTGAAAGAGCTGATTGAGCAGTTTGTCGCAGTGAGACGATTGGCAGGATTTTTGGTACGCGGTTTTGACCTGGCCTAAAATCTGATGTTCGCCCACCACCAGGGATTCCAAGCCCGAGGCCGTGCGAAAGAGATGGCGCACCGCCGCATGGCCGCGTTTCACATAAAGCTCGTCTGCCGCGCCGGGACAGCGTTCGATAAAGTAGCTTTTCAGCCGGTTTTCACAGGCCGCCGGATAGCTGTCGTAATCGGCGTGACGGCCAGGGCCTCGGTCTCTGACCGCACCTGGGCAGGGTCTCTGACCCTTATTATAGGTGCCGGCCCAGACTCCGTCCCCGAAGCTCTGCGGAGCGGGACAGCTGGCGTAAATCTCAACCCGGTTGCAGGTGGAAAGAACAACTGCTCCGGCGATCAAATCGTCCCGGCGGATGCCGTCTAAAACATCCGGCACACGATCAGGCGCGACCGCGGCTTGCTCGCGATGTTCGATGGGGGAAGTTTTATGGCTTAAGCCGACAACAACCAGCCGTGATTCATCCATAATCTATTTAGTTTATACCTGTAAACCCGCAGGCATTTCTATGATGTCAGGCATAAAAAATTATGACTTTAGTCAGATCGCTTTTATCGGCGTTTATTCCGGTTAATTCTCTTTATTTTAAGTTTTTTAGAGGGGAAAATAAACCGATCAGCTTTGTTTGGCGGCAACGGCCCTCAGGCCTTCGGCATCAAGGATGCGGATTTTTCTTCCCGATACGGCCAAAAGCCGGCTGTTTTTAAACGCGGAAAG
>JACQWW010000102.1 GCA_016209025.1 Elusimicrobiota bacterium
TCCTGACGCATCGGAAACCATTGACGGCAACGCAACATACTCAGGCGCCGGCACTGCTTATGCTTCCGTGATCATTATTTGCAACGGCACAAGTTGGTTCACCATCGCCAAATTTTAAAGGAGGAAGGGGGACGTTGTTTTCCGCCAAAGGCGGATCCGCCCCAGGCGGAAAAGATTTAAAGATGAAAGGATGAGATGAAAATGAAAAGAAAGTTAGAAATTCTTAAGGAAGCGGCGGATATCGTCATGGCTGCCGCAAAGAAGATAAAGGATGCAATCTCCGCTTCGCTCAAACAAAACCCGGTTGTGGATGTCTACGCGAAATTCGTAAAAATCTTCTCTCAGACGCGTCAAGCCCAAGCCTTTTGGAAAACGCCGCATCTCCCAGGCAACTTCAAATTTGCCAATCCCTTTAAGCAGACGGCGCGCCTGATGACGATCCAGCGAATCGGCAGTCTTATGGAAGGACTCCGCGTAGTCAAACTGCACAAAGCCTATGCCAAGCCGAGAAGTTTCCTTAGATGCTCGATGGACTCTTTGGAGGTTTTAAAAGAGGCAACCGGCGGCTTGGCCGCCAATTGTTTGATTTTGCGCCATTCTTCATCGGTGAATGGATCGCTTGACGGAACAATTTTACCCAGCAGCCGGTTTTCGGCGCTTGTGGCGTTGACCAAAGAAAGCAAATGGCGGAATTCTTTGATGCCCAGAACAACGGCCATCGGCGATCCCGTTTTGTCAACAAGATATTTTTCTTGCAGATGGAGATTAGAATGCATCAATTAAGTATGGCAGAAAACAGCATGAAGCGCAAGATTAGAAAAGGAAAGAAGAATGGAGGGACGTTCTTAACTAATTAACTTACGGCGATGAAGAAAAATATGGGTAGGGCAATAAAAGAACGGCGGAGTGGCGAAGTGGCGGAGTGGCGGAGCGTTCACGCTCTTATACTCTCTGCCTCTCTGCCTCTCTGCCTCTTTCTTACCTTGCCCATTTATGGCGCCGGGCCAAAATCTTCCGGCAACATAGTTATCACCGACGACCTGCAGGGCGGTTCGGCCGCGGGCAAGTCAACCAGCGGCGCGATCGAGGTTACAGGCGGCCTGGGACAGCTTTCAGACAGCCTTATTTCCGGCGGCGCGTACGCGGCGGAATCCGGCTTTTATTCAAAAATCGTTTCAACGCCTTCAACATTTGGGTTTCAATCAATATCCACCGATGCGGCCACTATCAATTGGACGGACGCGTCCCCGGCCAACCCAACGGCAGCCAGATACATCATTGACATGTCCTCAACTAACTTTACCTTAGGCGAAATTTTCACAAACAACGGTTTTGCCTCGCCTGTCACCGTTAAAAATCTTACACCCAACACAACGTATTGGGCCCATATTCAAGCGGCATACCTGGGCAGTGATAATTCCCCTTATACCGACCTTATAACCACCGCCACCCTGGCTACGCTTCCTTCGGCCACCAACTATTTCTTCGTCTCAGAATCCTCGATCACGATTAAATGGGGCCTGAACGGCAACAATCCTTTGACGGAATACCGGGCTAAGCTTTCGACAGCCCCCACATTTGACGGATTGGACGATAAGCTCGGTTCGTGGGGCATATTCACATCAACGGGATTCCGGGCTTTATCGGCCAACGCGACTTATTACACCCAGGTCAAGGCCAGAAACTATGCGGTGCCGCCGGTGGAAACGGGGTGGGTGACGCTGGGCTCAACGATCACCAAAATCGTCCCGCCTGCTTCTATGGTCACAACCTTTACCGCCGTCAACATCAGCAGTCTAACCGCTCAATGGGATGCCAACGGCAACGGGGAAGGAACGGTCTTTGAGGCCCAGATCACCTCAACGAATTTCTCAAACGTCATCTTCACCAGCGCCACGGTTTTGACCAATGCCGGCTTTGATTCTCTTGTGCCAAACGTGACCTACTATCTACAGGTAAGAGCCACCAATCCGGGGGTGGGCAGCTTCTCGAACTATTTGAATCTGGGCTCCACGGTAACGCCGGCAGCGATACCCTTGACCATGGTCTCGACTTACACCGCTGTCGCAGCGGACAGCCTGGCCTTCCAATGGAACACTAATGGCAACTCCAATGAAACCTTATTTATCGCCGACATCTCAAGCGTCGTGGGCTTTGCTTCAAACATTATCTCAAGCCAGACGCTCTTAAACAACGCAAGCTATACGAGCTTAATCCCCAACACGACTTACTTTACCAGGGTCAAGGCCAGAAACCATGCGGGAACAGACACTGATCCTCTGGTCATGGCTTCAACCGTCACCCTGGCAAATCCGCCTTTAACCATGGCCTCGACTTATACGGCGGTCGCGGTCAGCAGTCTGACTTTCCAATGGATGGAACGACAATTCCAATCCGCCAAACACTGTTTACATCGCGGAGATTTCCAGCGTTACCGGCCTTGCCTCAAATATCATCTCAAGCCAGACGGTTTTGACCAATGCGGGCTATATCAATTTAATCCCTAACACGACCTATTTTGCCAGGGTTACTGCGATCAACCATGCGGGAACGCAAAGCTCCCCCTTGGTTATGGCCTCAACAGTAACCTGGGCCAATCCTCCCCTTTCCCTGGCCTCGACTTTCACGGTGGTTAATATCAGCAGTCTGACTTTCCAGTGGAACATCAACTCAAACCCGCCGGTAACTCTCTTTATCGCCCAATTAGCCGAAGACCAAGGATTCACCGCCGGCTTGGTTTCCAGCCAGACGGTTTTGGGCAATGCCGGCTTTACGAGCCTGGCCGGCAACACCACTTATTACGCGCAGGTGACTGCGAGAAACCATGCGGGAACGGAGGCGGGGCCATTGCTCTTAGGCTCCACTGTCACCACGGCTGCGCTACCTTCGGCCACTAATTATTTCTTTGTCTCGGAATCTTCGATCACGATTAAATGGAGCCTGAACGGCAATAATCCTTTAACGGAATACCAAGCCAAGGCTTCGACAAGCTCAGCCTTTAACGGTTCGGCTGATAAGTTGACTTCCTGGGGGATTTTTACATCAACCGGATTTGAAGGATTGAATGCCAATGCCACCTACTACGCCCAGGTTAAGGCTAGGAATTACGCTGTGCCGCCGAAGGAAACTGCTTGGGCAGTGCTTGGCGCCACCGTCACCAAAATCAATCCGCCGATGGCCTGGACCCCCGCTTTCGCGGGGGTGACAACAAATCAGTTGACAACATACTGGGACGCCAACGGCAACGGGCAAGGAACGGTCTTTGAGGCCCAGATCACCTCAACGAATTTCTCAAACGTCATCTTCACC
>JACQWW010000058.1 GCA_016209025.1 Elusimicrobiota bacterium
GTTGACGACGGCCTCGCGCAAAGCCTCAAACGGCATTTCGTAGATGTCTTCCCGATTGACCCCCTTGATCTCGCTTCTGACATTGAGATGCTTCTCTAAGAAAAGGATGGCTTGTTTAAATTGCGTGAGCAAGTCATCGCGAACATCTTGCCGGTCGTAGATGTGAACTCTTGCTGTTCCCTTAAAAGCGATCAGGGTCATCTGTGCCTGGGGGAGAAAGTTATGGGCTTCCTTGGCGAAGAACAGAATGCCCGCGTTTTTGACGTTCTTTTCATCGGCGACCTTCAAGCTGCGCAAAAAATCGGCCGTGGTCGTCTTGCCGATATTGACGCCTGCTTCCTTGGCAAAGGCGAGCACCTTGGCCCTGGACAAGTCGTCAAAGGCGAAGCTTTTGACCGTGCGCTCCTCAAACGGGAAAGGATCATTTTCCCGGAACATAATCCGAATTTCCTCATGGCTCATTTTTTGGGTAGTGCCGTTGAGCCTCCTGAAATAACCGGAGCCGCAGGCATAGGCTTTATCGGTTCCCTCCGGCACCTCGATCACCACAATGTTGCCGGCCTGCGTCGTTTCCACGGCAATGCCCGGCTTGCAATTGCGCGTCAAGCTGTTGATCCTGCCCTTCATCTCGTTGGTCAACTTTTCACCGGCGATTGTCCTGTCGTCGCGGACGCCCAGCAGCAGTGTGCCTCCCTTTGTATTGGCGAAAGCCACGATATCCTCGTCAATTCTGGGGGTGTATTTTTCCTTAAACTCTACCGTCAATCCCTCCCCTTCGCGGATCAGAAGTTCCACATTCTTTAAATCGAGCATTATGCCTCCGAGTTCATTCTACCGATTTCCAAAATCAGTTGGCAGGGTGTCAAGATCGAAACAGGCCGTTTTCCCAGGCGGCATTAGGGTGCCCCATGCGCCAGTCATGGGGCAGACCGGCGCGCTATGTCTTCGCATAGGACTGCTTCGCTGCATTTGGCCGCTCTGCCGGTTGGCCGGTCAAATCAGGAGCGGGATGGGGCCGAGGAATCAATTGCTTAAAAGGGATTTTAATTCGCTGACGGCAACGGCGGCCACTATGGTTTTTCGAGGGTCATCCGGCGAGGGCTGCTTTGCGGACATAACGCCAATAACTTGGCCCTGCTTGTTTAGCAGGGGGGCTCCGCTAAGACCCACGATCGCATCAAAATCTACGCAGACATACGTTACGTCGTTTACTTTTACGTCCGGCGCCTGGATCGTCTTTTTGGCGACCCCGATCACTTTGCCCGAGTAAACCTGGACCTCAAATTCCTCCCGGCCATTGCCCGGCGGCGGATAGTACCGGAAAAACTTGACCATCGGCAGAATTTCTCATAAGAATCACCAATAGTATAAATACTAATGAAATGTTTTTTGAGCAATCTTTAAATGTTCTATAAATGCGGCTTCCTGATTTTGAGGCATGCAAAAAATACGGCGTTTCGCCGGACCTTTTAAAATATCGCATGAATGTAACCGGGGATGGGCCGCAGGATCAGGCTGCCGTTTAAAAAGGGGCTTGAATTTTTTTTCTGTTTGCGGCCGGTTATTTTATCGTGGGTTCGGGCGGTTTCGGGATGTTTGGTTTGGGATTGAGCGTCATGGGAGGCATTTCTCCTGCGGGCGGCCTTGTTTCTTTCAAGCCCAGGCTCCTTAAAACCATCTGTTTTCTGAAAAGCTGAATGGCAAAAGCCGGATCAACGCCTTTTGGGCAGGCTTCCGAGCAGGCGCCGGCATAATGGCAGTGGTGGATGCCGTGGCCTTCGGCTGCCGCCTCGATTCTTTTGTCGCCTCCGGCATCCCGGGAATCCTGGGTGTAACGATAGGCTTGGGCCAAAGCCTGCGGCCCCAGATACTCTTTGTCCGTGGCGCAGGTGGGGCAGGCGGCCACGCAGATTCCGCATTTGATGCAATAAGAAAATTGCAGATATGACTCCAACTCTTGCGGCGTTTGGCTGATTTCCCCGGTAAGATCGAGCTTTTCCGCGTCTTCTCTTAAAAGATGCGGCTTGATGGTTCTGTGTTTTTCAAAAAATGCGCTGAAATCGCAGATTAAATCGCGGACATTAGCGTGATTGCACAGCGGTTCCAAGACCAACACGCTTTTGGTAATTTCCAGGATTTGCGTATGGCAGGCCAAGTGAGGGTAGCTGTTTATCATCATGGCGCATGATCCGCAAACCCCCATCCGGCAGGAATACCGGAAGGAAATGGTTGGATCCGCGTTTTCCTTGAGCCAGATCAGGCCGTCCAGGACGGTCATGCCCTCGCTGACTTCAAGTTCGTATTCGGAAAAATATCTTTCAGGCGACTTGTCCGGATCGAATCTGGAAACTTTGACTTTTATTTTCATTGCAAAAACGCCATGACCGTGGCTGCCATGCCGACTAGAACCATGACAGAGCCGGCAACGCAAAGTCCGGCAGTAACCAATTTTTCCAAGCTGCGTCCCAAAGAAAGCTCCATGAGAATCCGCCGGAACCCGTAAAGTCCATGATAAACGGCCGCGCTAAGGCCGATAAGATAAAAAATTAGAAAAAGCGCTTGTTGGGACCGGGCCATGACAGAATCGTATGACAGCGGCTCATGAATGCCGAAGAAATGGCTCAAATGAAAAGTGGCCATGTGCGCGGCCATGATAAAAAACAGTATCAAGCCCGCGAGTAAAAATAAAAACCAGCATCTAACGCTGTTCATGGCCGGAAATACCGGATTAAATCCAGCCCTCCCATGACGATAATCACACCGGCCAGAGCCATGACGATAAAAAACAGGGGCCTTTGCCTTTTAAGGCTTGTTTCATACGGATAAACCGGCCTGATCGGTTTTCCCATGAAAAGCCCAAGTTCCGAAAATAAAACACGCAGTCCATTCAGGGCATGGTAAGCCACGGCCATAAAAAGCATGTATTCGCCGAGCTTGAAAAAAGGCTTGTCCACGCCGGACATGACCCTGGTCCATGCCTGCTCGCCAAAGGCCCGGTAAGCCGTGACAAAGATATGCAGGGAAAAATAAAGGAGAATTCCCAGGCCGGTAAGTCTTTGAAAGAAGTAGGCATAGCGCTCAAAACCGTAACGGCCGGCGTAGCCCCAGCCGGCAATTCCCAGGCGGTTGTCGCGCAGTCTCCCCATTAGTATTTTCTCTCGACAGGTTTCCAGGTCGTGATTGATACGGGCAGGGTTGAAAACTCCGGTCCCTTGTCCGTGTATTTGGCGATGGTGTGCCACAAAAAATTGTCATCGTCTCTTTTGGGGAAATCCCGTCTGGCATGGCCGCCCCTGGATTCTTTTCTTTGCAGGGCGCCCCGGACAAGAATTTCCGCAAGATCGAGCAGGCCGTCAAGCTCCAGATAATGAATCAGCTGGGTGTTGTAAGTGCGGGATTTGTCCTGGATGCTTGCCTGTTGAAACCGGGCTTGAAGCTCTTTGATTTTTTCCAGGCCGGATTTAATTGATTCTTCCGTTCTAAAAACTCCCAGGTTTTTATCCATGGTTTCCCGCATTTCAGCGCGGATGCGGTACACGTTTTCCTTGCCGCTTCTTTTAAGGATGTCCTGGAAAATTCTTTTTTCCTCTTCCGGGACCGCGTTTTTTGCCTCTTGCTCGCAAATGGCGCCACCGGAAACAGCCCATTTGGCGGCCTCGGCCCCGGCAATTTTGCCCCAGGCCAGGCACTCGGCCGTGGAATTGGCCCCCAGCCGGTTGCCGCCGTGCAGGCTCACGCAAGCCGCTTCCCCGGCCGCCCAAATGCCTTTAACCGGCGCGGCTCCGTTAATGTCGGTATGGATGCCGCCCATGGTATAGTGCTGGACCGGACGCACCGGGATCGGTTTGTCAATGGGATCGAGATTAAGAAAATTAAGGCAGACTTCACGGATCAAGGGCAGTCTTTCATTGATTTTATCCGCGCCTAAATGGCGTAAATCAAGATGGACAAAATCAAGGCCGCTAGGTTCCTTGAAACCCCTGCCTTCCTCAATTTCCGTCATGGAGGAGCGCGAAACAATATCTCTCGGCGCAAGCTCCTTTAACTTGGAAGCGTACTTGTCCATAAATCGCTCGCCCTTGCTGTTAACCAGGTACCCGCCTTCGCCCCGGCAAGCTTCGGTCATTAAAATACCGGAAGGCACAAGCCCGGTGGGGTGAAACTGCATGAATTCAAGGTCTTTAATCGGCAGTCCGGCCCGGTAAGCCATGGCAATGCCGTCTCCGGTGACCGAATGGGAAAATGTCGTGAAGCCAAAGAGCCTGCCGGCGCCGCCGGAGGCAATAAGCAGGGCCTTGGCGCAGAATAAATACAAACCGCCATTAGCCATATTAAGGGCGGTTAGGCCTTTGAATTCGCCTTTTTCCACGATAAGCTTGGTGGCGAACCATTCATCATAGCGTTTGAAATTGTTGTATCTGAGCAGATTGTCATAAAGAGTCTGCATCTCAAAAAATCCGGTTTTGTCAGCCGCGTAAACAGCCCTGGGGAAGGAGTGGCCGCCAAAAGGCCTCTGGTCAATGCGGCCGTCCAGCCTCCTGGACCAAGGAATGCCCCAGCGGTCCAATTGGAGAATTTCCGAGGGCATGATTTCAGCGAACCGGCTGACCGCGTCCTGGTCAGCCAGAAAATCGCTTCCTTTGACCGAGTCCCAGGCATGCAGCCCAGGGGAATCCCCTTCTTCGGGCCGCAGGGCCGCGGCAGTGCCGCCCTCGGCGCAGACCGAATGCGACCTCATGAGCTGGACTTTGGAAATCAGGCCGATGTTGATTTTGCCGCTGGTCTGGATTGAGGCTTCAACCGCGGCCCTTAAACCGGCAAGGCCGGAGCCGAGAATTAGAAGGTCATGCTTAATAATTTCTGCCATTTTCAAAAAGAATAATATATTTTATGCATCAAAATTGCCATTATATCCGAAGCCCGACCTTTCCGCTTAAGCTAAACAGATTGTCGCGCAGGCCGGCTCCGATAGAAAGATCAACGGTTTCAGCGAAAGTTCTTTCAACGTGCAGTCTGGCCACAGGGTACGTGCGGCGATCCTGGCGCTTGGGATAATCGTAAAACTCAATCCTGGTTTCAGCCTTTGCCTGCCAAGCCCCGAGGCGCGTTGAGGCGCCGAGCCCGAGCGTTTTCTTCGTATAGGTCATTGCCTCGGCTTCCCAAAAAGTCATTCTTTTGAAGCCGGCGCTCGGCCAAACTTTCAATTTGATATTTTTCCTTTCAAAATCCGTGCGCCACTGGAGGTCCGCGCCCATGCCGCGATGGGAATAAATTCCCTCTTTATCGTCCTTGCGGCTTGCCTTTAACTTCCAATCTATGACATTCGGCCCTCCGGCCGGATGCCAATTATGCCAGCGCAATTCCCAGAATGAATAATCAAGATCGTCCTCTCTTTCCTCGTCGGCCTTGGTGTCCCTTTGGCCGAAGTCCGCGGAAAAGAACGAGCGCTTCCAGGGTTTGATGCCCGGATCCCATCGGGCTGAAATACCGCCTTCTTTTTTGAATTTCAGCCGGTCCCCGGCCCAATGATGCCCGGCTTTAGCTTCGGTCGTCAATTTTAATGGGCCGCGCTCATGAGTTTTAGCAACGCCAAAGCCCAGTTTATTCTCGTCGCCTTTGAGAGGGTAATCATAATGCGATGCCGCCAGATTGACGTCCCAGCCTTGATACCCATAAGCAAAAACCTTGGCGGCTGATTCGTGATAGCTTTGGGCCGATAAAGTTTCAAACGTTTTTTCCCGCCACTGCAGCCGGCCTCCCAGCCTGACGGTTTCGCCGTTGAAATCGGTTTTTTGCCAGGCCCCGGCTCCAAGGTGATTGACGGTCAGGTCGGAGCGTCTCGTCTTGTAATCCCTTTGGCGCCGTCCGGCTTCTGCATGCGCTTTGGCTTTGTCGCTGCCGTGTTCAAAATCCAAGCCGGTGGCCCAATAAGTAAATTTTGCGTCGTCTTCCTCTTCGTCAAAAACCGCAGAAAGGCTTGACCGGCCGAACTCTTCTTTAAGGGTCAACTCTGAGGCGTTTAAATGGGAAAGGCCGATAAAGGCAAGGCCGGCGACGCCTCCGCCAAAGGCGGATCTGATCAGGCGGCTGTAATAATGTCCCATTTGCGCCTTTCAATTGGCTGGCGCCGGAGTCTGAAGCATGATGCGAAGGGGGATGCTTTTCAAGCTGGTGCCGTTGACGAGAATTTCCACGCTGTGACTGCCTGCTTTTTCAAAGCGGGCATTGAAAAAATTCAGGGCAATGGGGACCGATTGTTTCGTGCCGGCCGCCATGGTTGGGGGCCTTTCCACGCTTAAATTGGTCGCCAAATTTATGATCCTTTTGCCGTCTTCGCCCAAAACCACGATTTCCATATTATGGGCCCGCCCCACTTCCGCGGGGGTCAGAAGAAACCGCATGACCAGAGTGATTCTGGGCAGAATAAGGGGCGTCTCTTTAGTCCAAATCGTGTCGAACGCCCCGCCTAAAACATACAGCTTGCCGTTGGCCACCTCAGCCGAATCTGATAAAAACGCGAAGTCTAGCTCCATTTGGCACCTCCCAGCAACAATGGGGTCAGGTCTTCATTTGTCATTCCCGCGAAAGCGGGAATCCAGATACAAGACCTGACCCCATTGTTGCAATCCAGTCTTCATTGAGGTTTTATATTATATTCGGAGTTTGTATGGTGAGGTGCGCGAGCGGCTTAAGCGGACGGTTTGCTAAACCGTTGTATGGGTTTAAATCCGTACCGAGGGTTCGAATCCCTCCCTCACCGCACTTTTTCAGAGAAAAAGTACGGTTCGGACGCGCCGGGGGCGCTGAGACAGTTTGGATAACTGTCTCGCCCTCACCGCAGTCCAGCAGGCAGTCCCATGAGCACATGGGGCACTTTGTCTGAGCCAAAGTACGGTGTTTTTTGGACGAAGTTCGAACATTCTTTGAGCAAAATCCTCACTGAGGAAGCCAACCCGCCGCCGCTCGCTACCGCTCGCCTCAGCACAGAAAAGTTTTGTTTGCAATTTTGATTTTGCGCGCGCCCAATTTTTTCTATGGCGTCCTGCTTCTTCGAGTAGAACGGCGGGCTGTCCACTTTTTGATTTCGCTCGGGCATGGCGGAAGGGGGGTGTGGGGGGAATTCCACCATGCCTTCGTTCCCGACGGCGAATTTTTTGGCGGCGGCTATTTCTTATCTACCGCATAATCTCCCTCTCCGTCCTTTATACCTCGCTTACGCTTAGCGATATTATACGCCCATCGTGGTATTTGTGGACAAGTTTGGTTTAGCTTGTCTTTCTGTTCAGAAAAATACTTCAATTTTTCTGTTAAAACTTGCTCGGACTCGTCGCGCCAACAGTCAATAGACCAAAACATTCGCACTTTATTCATTAGCGAATCATAATTGTTGCCAGCGTTCAAATGAGCACTTACTTTTTCATTCGGATTTAGAAAGGTCATCACCCCAGAAAGTGCCGCGACAAAAATTGAGAATAATCCCGCAACAATATGATTCGGATCAAATTGAGAAAGTGCGGAAGCACCTGCAACTTATTAGCGGAATCAAATCGCCATTATAGGCTTTATTTGCGGCAGACATTATTTCAACGTGTTTTTTAGGATCAGTAGAAATCCAAGTCTGATTTATAGAATTAGGTATAAGAAATCCTCCGCCTTGTCGGTTAAACCCTGGCACCACATCAACAACAAAATCATCAAATCTAATCGTAACGGCTTGCCCATTTCTGCTTATGTCTGGTGTTTTTGTATATGTTTTTCGGAGTGTTCGTTTCACCCAATCGAGCAACCCTGCTTGATTGCCATTTTGTCCGTTGTAGTGGTGATAATACTTGGGATCTAAAACAAAAAATATATCAACATCCGCCTCTTTCAATGGGGCAATGAGTGTTTGACGAGAATACGAGCCAGTTAAGAATGAAAATGGATCAACAAGATTTATTCCCGCCTCAATAACTCCACGAACACTTTGTTGACGAGTAGAAACAGTGGCTTCTTGCAAGTCGCTAATTTCAAGATTCTGTTTCAATTTCAAAAATGATTGCGGGATTGCGGTTGCCATACTATTTTTTAGAATCGCCTATTGAGCTTTGCGAAATACAATGACGCCTTTTTCACCTAATTTCCGGGGGGGACGGGGGGTCATTTTCGTAATCCTATTTCGCAAAGCTCAATAGAAGGCTTGCTTGTTTTGCTTCATCGAATTTTTTCAAGTCTCTCGGTGTTCTATCTTCTCGGGGATCAATAGAATCCAGCATATTAATTTCTTTCTTTATTCGATTCTCTGACATTTCAATATATTCTGGGTTAATATCGAAACCGATCCACTTCCTATCTAAAAAATTTGCAACAACACAGGTTGTTCCACTACCAACAAAAGGGTCCAAGACAATATCTCCTTTATTGCTGCTGGCGGAAATAATCCTTTTCATTAATGCTTCTGGCTTTTGTGTGGGATGTTTGACTCTTTCTGGATTTGAATAATGCACATGAGAGAATTCCCAAACATCGCCGGGGTTTGCTCCTTGCATATTGTTTCTTTCTCTAAAATATTTTTGCGGAATTCTCACGTCGTCATTATTGAAAGTAAAGTCATCTGATTTTGTGAAATATAAAATATCTTCATGTCTTGGAGAAAAGCCCTTTGTTCGACCCATTCCTTGCGTGTAATGCCAAGTTATCCAACCGTTGAAATGAAAACCAAGCTCTTGAAGCATTAAAAATAATCGGGAAATAAATTTTACTCCCATGAACACATAGAGACTGCCATCATTTTTTAAAACCCTTTTGCTTTCAGTGAGCCAGTCTAAAGTAAACTGCCCATATTCGTGCCACTGTTTCCAGTCAATATTGTTTCCGTAGTCCTTGCCTAAATTGTATGGGGGATCGGTGCAGATTAAATCAACGCTTCCGTCAGGAAGTTTTTTCAACTCCTCTATTGCGTTTCCTGTAATGAAATAATTGCTTTTCATATCACTCTTTAGGCTTTACCCAATCAAACTTTTCAGCCAGCTTAATCCAGGGCTTAAGTCCCTTTGATCTAATGTATTTATCATCAATCATTCGAATAAATTGTTCAGCAGTTTTTCTCTCCTCATCAACATAATGAATATCCATAATTTGCATTTGCCCTGTGCCCAGAGCAGGGTTGTAGTTCAGATCTTTAGCTGAAACATATTTGATATCGTAAACATGATAAGCGGTTACTTGCATAATTCCATTTGTAATTCCGTTACCGTCTGCTTTTTCGCTAAAGACCTTATGCTTCAAAGAGAGAATTAGAAAAATATAATCAGGATCATTCAAGTATTCGTTTCTTATTCTTGCGAACGAAGTAATGTTTGGACTTTTTCCGGAAGTCAAAATATCTTCAGCTGTTGCTTTTGAGTCAACATTTGCGGAAACATGCTCGTCAATGTCTTTCAATTTAAATTGCAAAATCATATCGAAAGGATCGAGTCTTTTTCCTGCCTCAACATTAACTAATCCATATTTATTTCCGACCTTATCGGATATTTCCTCAAATTTTTCTAATGCCCACGCCTCAACAAAGGGTCCGGCAACTTTATTTATATTCTCCAGTGGCAACCCTCGTTTGAGATTGGTTCTAATGAAAATTTTATTGTTGCCGCTATCAATCGCTTCTTGAATTATGGTACGAATCGCATCACATACTCCATCGGACATTTTGGAATATATGGCGGACTCTTTTGGAAATTTTCGTCTTGTTAAGATATCGTTGTTCATAGTTTTATTTCTTAAGTAAATCGTCTA
>JACQWW010000017.1 GCA_016209025.1 Elusimicrobiota bacterium
GGTCATAGTATTGACAAAGAGGAACGTTATCCATCCCCGATGAATACGGATCGCTTGCACCGTCGGAGAATTGGGATATGCTGGATCGCGTGTGATGTGGAAATATTACGGAGCCAACGTAACTAGGAAACTCCCGCTAGCAATAGATCAATGAAAACATTTTTGATAAAAGCGGCTTTTTGGGTTGTTTTCGGCTGTATATTCTTAAGCTTCTTGTTTCCTGAATATAATCCCGATCTTTTTTGGCATTTGGCGGCGGCCAGAAAAGCGCAGGAGCTTGGAAGGCTGTTTCTGAGCTGGGAAACGTTTTCTTTCAGCAAGCCAAGCGCTTTCTGGCTCAATTATGAATGGCTTTTTGAATGGATAGTATGGCGGCTGTATCAATGGGGGGATTTCCGGTTCCTGGTTTTGGCACGGGCAAGCCTTTTAACGCTGACTATTTTCTTCGCCGACCGTTATCTTATTAAGCTGTTGAAGCCGGCCGGTTTAGGTCTTCAGCCTTCAGGCTTCAGACTTCAGACTTTTTTCATTCGCCTGTCTAATATTGTTTTGTTTTACGCTTTCCTGACGACCCGCGCCACCATGCAGCCGGAACTTTTTACCCTGCTTTTTTTAGTTTTGTTTTTTCATTCACGCGACCGTCTTATGACTATTATTGTCAAAAATAATTTTAACGCTCTGCCGCTCTGCCGCTCGTGCGCTCTGCCGCTTTATTTTTTTTTATTTGTCCTATGGGCCAATATTCACGGCGGTTTTGTCTGGGCGTTTGGAATTCTAGCCTTGCAGGGCATCGGAGAATCGCTGCGGCTTGCCGATAGTTGGTACAAAAATAAATTTTATACTCAGTCCTTTAGTCCCTTATTCCCTCAGACCCTTATTCCCTTGGTTGTTTTGGGTTTTTTTGCTTTCACGGCCACCCTGATCAATCCCTACGGCTTTCGGCTTTACAATGCCATCATCATCCATCTTAAAGACGCACCTTTTATTTCCGAGATGATTTTGGAATGGCAGCCGACGTCGCTTGGCCAAGCCAGCGGCTGGACTTATTTAGGATGGTTTACCTTTGCCATTGCCATTCTGATGGCAAGCTGGATCAGCACGAGAAGATTCGATTTTTCCGGAGCCCTCATTGTGGCTGTTTTCGGCCTTTTTGCCGCCAGGCATGTCCGCAACATCGCTCTTTTTGGCCTTGTGTCAATGCCTGTCATGTGGGGGGCGGCGCTGCCCCTTGTCGCCAATGTAAGGTTGGCTGATTTTCGCAGTTTTATTTTTTGGAAAACAAATATATTTCGGACGGTTGTTTTATTTTTGATCGTATGCGCCATGGCCCATTACGGATTTTTTCTTGCCGAACGCGGCTATCGGGCGGGGAAAAATATTTGGCGGATGGGCGCGATTCCAAAAACTTACGTTTTGGACGGAAAGTATCCTGAGGCGGCCTGTCGTTTTCTGGAGCGTCACCCCGAGCTTTTGAAGAAAAATATCATGACTGAATGGGGGTGGGGCGGTTTCGCCATCTGGAGGCTCCACGACAAAGGCGCCAGGTTTTATTTTGACGGCAGGTATCTGTTTCATTATGCCTTGCATGATATTCTTGAGCAAGCGGCTGATCCGGAAGGTTTTTCATCTTACCTTAAATCTAAAGGGATTGATTTGTGCGTCATCAAACACCCGGCTCAGGAAGAATTTCGTCCGGTCCGGACAGTTAAAGCCGGCCGGCTGGGCCATGACAAGCTGATCCGCAGTTGGACCGCCTTGGCCTTTCCGTCATCCGATTGGGCCATGATCTGGTGGGACCATCTTTCCATTGTTTTTATCCGGCGGGATTCATGGCCGAAAAACCTGCCCCGCGCCAGAGAGTATCAAAGCCGGATTAACATTGATCCTTATTGGGTTGAATTTATGGTTAAAACGGCAAAGATCAAAACCGGGGATTTGTTTGAAGAAATCGAGCGCAATCTCCAAGAGGCCGGCTGGAACAATCGCAATGCCGCTCTTTACAAAGTAGTTAAATCCTGGCAGGCCGGACAATTTTAAGCGCCCAGAAATTCCCCGAAGGAATTTCTGAAGTCTTAAGTCTGAAGCTTGAAGTATGAATTTTAAGTCTGAAGTCTGAAAAAAATGATGTTCTTTTTTATTTCAGACTTCGCGCTTCAGACCTCAGACTTATTTAGACTTCGCGCTTCAGACTTCAGAACTTACCCTTTTGGAGAAGCCGCCGCAATCCTGATAGGTTTTTGTCATAATAAAGCCGGTATCATTCAATGTTTTAAATCGAGGTAATTATTATGGGTGGACATAGTCACTGGGCAGGTATCAAGCATAAAAAAGCGGCGATGGATGCCAAGAAAGGCAAGGTTTATACCCGGCTTATCCGGGAAATCGCCATCGCGGCCAGGGGCAGCGGAGGCAATCCTGAAACCAATCCCCGCTTAAGGAAAGCCATGGAAGACGCTAGGGCCGCCAATATGCCTTCCGACAATGTCGAGCGGGCTATCTTGCGCGGTTTAGGGAAACTGCCGGGCGCCGTCATCGAAGAGGTCAAATTTGAAGGCTATGGCCCCAGCGGCGTTGCCGTGATGGTCGAGGCCACCACGGACAACAAGAATAGAACGACTTCGGAAATCCGCAAGATTTTTACCTCTAGCGGCGGCAGCCTGGGCGAGCTGGGATCGGTATCCTGGGTTTTTCAAAACAAAGGCTATATCGAGATTGAAAAATCGAAAGTTTCCGAAGACAAGCTTTACGAAATAGCCGTTGAAAACGGCGCCGAGGACGTCAAAAGCGACGAAAAGGATATTTATAAAGTGATAGTTCCGGCGCAGGATTTTGACCGTACTAAAAAAGCTCTTGAAGCCGGCGGCATATCCTTGCTGTCCGCCGAGGTGACCTATCTGCCGACGACCGAAGTCAAAGTCGAGGGGGATACCGCGGAAAAAGTCATCGCCCTCATGGAGGCCCTCGAGGAGCACGACGACGTCAAAAACGTCTTTGCCAATTACAACGTGCCTGACGAAATTCTCGCCAAACACGAATAGGCGATGATTATTTTAGGCATTGACCCGGGCTGGGACCGGTGCGGTTGGGCGAAAATCAAGCGGGTGGATAACGGAAAGAATGAGCTTTTGGCCTATGGCCTTGTCACGACCAGCCGGCTAAAAACAAAAGCCCAGCGCTTGAGCGATCTTTTTAGGCAATTGGAAAAACTTATTTACGAAAAACCCCGGCCTGAGATCATCGCCCTGGAAGAGATCCACCTGCCGCCCCAGGGAATCCGCATTTCAAATTTATTAAACCTGGGCGAGGCGCGCGGCGTTCTTTTGCTGGCGGCCGGCGAAGCGGCAATCCCGGTTCAAGAAGTTCATCCCTTGCAGGTCAAATCCACCATCACTGGTTCCGCCCGTTCGTCCAAGCAGGACGTCGCCAGATTTTTAAAATTTATCCTTGACGGCAAACAATTAAACGGCCAGGATGACACCACGGATGCCGTGGCCATTGCTTTGACCGCCGCTCTCACGAATAAAGGGTATAAGGGTATGCGGGTATGAGTAAGAAAGAGAAATTTTTCCCTTATACCCTTATACCCTAGCTTCTATGTTCGCCTATTTCCGCGGTCCGGTCATGCGAGTCAGCCGTCCGGATAAATCAGGTTCATGCGAGGTTTGGATCGAGTCCGGTTCAGTCGGGTACCGCCTTATCGCGGCTTCCTCTGTCGCCAGGCGGCTTCGCCTCAACGAAGAAACCAGACTTTTTGTTTCCCAGTCCGCGGCCCTTTATGGCGGCGAAACAACCCTTTACGGTTTTTTAACCGAGGAGGACCGCTCTCTTTTTGAGTTGTTAAGGGATATCCCCGGCGTCGGCGCCAAAAAAGCCCTTGATTACTTCGACAAAATCCAGGAGAAGTCCCCGCTGGGTTTTTTACAGGGACTAGTCCGAGGGGACGCGAAACTCTTGGGATCATTTTTCGGTTTTACGCCGAAAACAGCGGCAAAAATGCTCAACAGCCTTAAAGAAAAAGCCGAGCCGCTGCTCCAGGAATTTGCAGTCGGCGCCCCCTATGACCGGGAAAAAGAAAAAAGGCAAGAGGGGGATTCCGGCGGCCCGATTATTGACGCGGCAGTCTGGGAGCGGGCCCGCGACGCTTTAGTCGCCCTGGGATTCGATCAAAGAGATTCGGAAAAGGCGGTTTCCCTTGTTTTAAGGGGCGGCGAAAACGCCGGTTCACGGAGTTTGGAAGCAGTCGTCAAAGACGCTTTGCGCGAACTCTCGAAATAAAGGCTAAAGGATAAAGGCCAAAGGATAAAATGGGCGAGAAGAAAGAGAAGGACCAAAAAACAGTGGCAGGGAAAAAACCGCCACAGACCGAGAATATTGAAATTTTACTAAGACCTAAAAGCCTTGAGGAGTTTGTGGGCCAGGCCCAGCTCAAAGACAATTTGGCCGTTTATTTTCAGGCGGCTAAAAAACGCGGCGAGCCCATTGACCATTGTCTTTTTTATGCTCCGCCCGGCCTTGGAAAAACGACCCTGGCCCACATTTTGGCCAGGGAAATGGGCGTCAACATTCGTGTCACCTCAGGCCCTATTTTGACGAAATTGGGCGATTTGGCCGGCTTGCTCACCAGCCTGGAAGAAGGCGATATTCTTTTCATTGACGAAATCCACCGTCTGGGCCGCTCCATCGAGGAAGCGCTCTATCCGGTGATGGAGGATTTCACTTTTTACATTCATACCGGATCAAGGCAGTCCGGCATGGGATCAGCCCATTTGAAGCTTGCCGTTCCAAAATTTACGCTTGTCGGCGCTACTACCAGGGCCGGGCTCTTGACCGGGCCCCTTCGCGACCGCTTCGGCATTATCGGCCATCTCGGCTTCTACGGCGTCGAAGAGATGTGTCAAATTGTATTGCGATCATCGAAAATTTTGGGCATGAACCTGAGCGCGGAGGCGGCCGGCATATTGGCCGGACGCAGCCGCCGGACCCCGCGCACAGCCAACCGGATTTTAAAGCGGGTGCGGGATTTTGCCTGCGTTTTAACCGGCGGAGAAGTTACCGCTGATTTGCTCAAAGAGTCTTTGAGGCGCATGGAAATTGACGACATGGGTTTGGACCCAATGGACCGCCGCTTTCTTTTGACCATCATCCAGAATTACGACGGCGGGCCGGTCGGCCTCGAAACCCTGGCGGCCGGCCTCCAGGAGGAGCCTGACACGATAACCGATATTTACGAACCTTATCTCATCCAGGAAGGTTTTATCGCCCGTACATCAAAAGGCCGGGTGGCCAGCCCAAAAGCTTTTGAACATCTAGGCATCAAACGCGCCGTCCGTCCGGTTAAAGAAACATCTGCTACGCTTTTTTCATAAAACAGATTAAACGATGAAAGTCTTTTCGGCCTCATTGGCCTCATTGGCCTCATTGGCCTCATTGGCCTTTCCCCTGGAGGCTCAGCAAATCCGCGTCCTGCTTGACTATATTGACAAGCCGCAATTCACCCTGGAAGTGCCTGACGGCGGACTCATTGTGACTCGCGAAGAAGGCGAACTCGAGGTAAGTTCGTCAAGCCTTTTGGAAGTTGACGAAGGGATGATTTTTGCGGCCAAGGACGGCCGGCATTTTCTTTGGAAGGGCAAGCCTTATCGCGGCCGCCTGGAAATAAAAAAAATGCCGGACGGCCGTTTAGGGCTGGTCAATTCCCTGGAGATGGAAGACTACCTTTACGGAGTTTTGCCGAGCGAGATGGATACGAAAACCTGGCCCATTGAGACCCTTAAGGCTCAGGCGGTTGTTTCGCGTTCTTACGCATATTACATGATCGGCGTTGATCCCATGGCGCCTTTTAACGTCGGAACCAAGACAAGCCATCAGGTTTATTTCGGAGCGGCTTTTGAGGACTCAAGGGCCAAGGAGGCTGTTGACTCGACATCCGGCGAAGTTTTGCGCGACGCCGGCGGGGCTATCATGCCCGGATATTTTCATTCCTGCTGCGGCGGACGCACCGAGGATGCCAGGGAACTTTGGTCCGGCGCCGCATCCCAAGCCGTGCTCGGGGTCAGCGATATTGGGGCCTGTAAAAAGAGCCCGCATTATTCCTGGGTCACCAGTCTGCCGGTTGATGATTTGGAAAACGCCTTAAAACAGCTAGGCTATGATTTTCAGCCGCCTATCAGGGGCTTTTTAATAGGTGAATTTACAAGAAGCGGGAGGGTCGTGAGTCTCAAGGTTATTGCCCAGGACGGAAGGCTGACCGTGCCTACGGACAAACTCCGTTTGGTTCTCGGCCCCAACTGGATCAAATCAACGAAACTGACCCAGATCAAATCCCAGGGCGGCAGGTATCTTATTTACGGAAACGGCTGGGGCCACGGCGCCGGCCTTTGTCAGTGGGGCGCCAAAGGCATGGCTGAAAGATCAATAAATTACAAAAAAATCCTTAAAAGGTATTTTCCCAAAGCAACGATCGGTAATTTTGAAAATAATGGTAGGTGACAAAGGGAAGAGGCCTGAGTAGTTATAAATAATGACGATCAAAGCCTCTTCGTTTCCGGTGGCCGTAAAATCTTGCGAGCCGCGCGACCATTGCCGTCTTTTGATTGCCGACCGTAAAAAACGAACCACGGCCAGGGACTCTGGCCCTAACTCCGTCTCCGACGTCACGTCCCCCAGGGACTCCAATCGTCCCTTTGTTCTGCAAAGGGGAGCTCTGCGAAGCGGGATTGAGCACAAACATTTTTTTGAAATTTTGAATTTTTTCAGGCCCGGCGATTGCCTCGTTATCAACGTATCCCGCGTTTTTCCGGCCAGGATTCCTTTTTTGGTCAATGGTAAAAAGGGGGATTTGCTGCTGGGGGCGTTGCCCCGCAATGGTTCTGAAGTGCCGGTTAAAATAGAAAGCCGTTGCCTTCGCCTTTTGAAAAAGTCAGGCGGCAAGGTTATTTTTAAAAATGAAACACCGGGCATAATCGAAATGCGCGGTTTTGACGAAAATGCCGGAGCTTTTGCCGTTAAAATCACTGTTAAGGCGCCGATTGAGAGTTTGGGCGAAGTCCCTCTTCCGCCCTATATTTTGCGCTCAAGAACCGCGGCAGGCGCGCCGATTCTGGAACCATCTGATTTGCAGAGTTATCAATGCGTTTATGCCGAAGAAACGGGCTGCTGGGGACCCGCCTCCGGCGGGCCAGCGTCCCCCGAAGCTCTCGGCCAGGGCCTCCGGACCCAACTCCGCCCTCGAAGCACTGCGGAGCAGGGGCGTAGTGGGGGCAGCGTCGCCTGCCCCACCGCCGGCCTTCATTGGACGGACAAACTGCTGGAAGAACTTAAAGCGCGGGGTGTTATTGTGGCCAAGATCATTCTTCATGTCGGTTTTGCTTCGATTCTCCGTGGTCAGGGCCGTAGCAAACTTCCTGCCGAGCAAATATATATAGACGAAAGGCAAGCATCCATAATTAATGACGCAAAAAAAGCTGGAAGCCGGATTTTTGCCTGCGGCACAAGTGTTGTTCGGGCTTTGGAAAGCGTTGCGGATGCTTCAGGGTGCATTCGCGCCCATGACGGGCTGACGGATATTTTTATCAAAGAAGGCCATCAATTCCGCGTCATTGACGCCATGATCACCAATTTCCATCTTCTTGAATCAACGAACTTTTTGATGACCCAGGCTTTTCTTGGCAGCGGATGGCCTTTGATTGAACTTTACAATGAAGCTTTATCGAAGGATTACCGGTTTTACAGCTACGGCGACGCCATGCTGATTCTGTGATAGCTAGGACGGCGATTTATATTAAAATTAGTACAGATTAGTATTTTCTACTAACTTATAGTAAGATTAATATATATGGATCCACGCACCAATCCTTATGCTCCAGGAGCAGGCACTATACCGCCTGAACTTGCCGGCCGCGATGAAATAATCAATAAAGCGGCAATTGCTTTGGATCGCTGTAGAAACGGTCTCTCGTCCAGGGGTCTTTTACTTGTTGGACTTCGGGGTGTTGGTAAAACAGTGCTGTTGACCCGTATTTCGCAAGAGGCCGAAGCGCGAGGTTTTGCGGCAGTCTCAATAGAAACACCGGAAAAGCGTTCGTTACCAGCGTTAATCATACCCGCTTTGAGATCAGCTTTGCTCAGGCTTGATAAAATGGCCGCTGCGGGAGATTTGGGAAAGCGGGCATTGCGGGTTCTTGGCGGCTTCGTTGGAGCCATGAAAATTAAATACAAGGATGTTGAATTTGGAGTTGATTTAGGAACAGAGCTTGGAATAGCTGACTCCGGGGACCTGGAGCATGATTTGGCGGATCTTTTCTTGGCCGTTGGCGCAGCGGCAAAAGAAAAAAAGACAGCCCTTGTTCTTTTCATAGATGAAATTCAATATATCGAAGAAGAACAATTTGCCGCTTTGATTATGGCTTCACACAAATGCGCCCAAACTCAGCTTCCGGTTATATTGATTGGCGCTGGTTTGCCTCAATTGGTTGGTCAAGCTGGACGCGCAAAATCTTATGCAGAGAGATTGTTTGAATACCAAAAAATCGGACCGCTTGACGAATCCGCAGCCAAGGAGGCTCTCGTGTCGCCTGCGGCAAAGCAAGGCGTGCAATATGAAAAGAGTGCTTTAGAATATATCCTGTCTCAAACAGAAGCCTATCCGTATTTTTTGCAGGAATGGGGCAAACATAGCTGGCAGTGCGCAAAGCAGTCCCCGATTTTATGCAAAGACGCGCAATCGGCTACAGATCTGGCCATTGCCGACCTCGATGCCGGTTTTTTCCGGGTGCGTTTTGATCGTTTGACTCCCGGAGAAAAGAAATATTTGCGTGCTATGGCGGAACTGGCTCCTGAATCTCGCAGGTCCGGCGATATTGCGCATCTTTTGAATAAAGAGGTGCAATCTGACGCGCCAACAAGGGCAACTTTGATTGCCAAGGGGATGATTTATAGCCCATCTCACGGTGACAATAGTTTTACCGTGCCTTTGTTTGAAGGTTTTATGAAGCGGGTAATGCCGGATTTTAAAGCCGTGCTAGTGGGTTCTTAGGACTGGTCAGTTCCAGCGTCTATCCATTCGTTGTTTTTACAGCTACGGCGATGCTATGTTCACCCCGGTGGATGGCAATAAAGCGTTCGGCGGCGTGCCGGAGCTATTTGAGGTGAGTTTTTTGAGACAAATAAAATCTGCGCAAAAGGTTAAAGTGCCTTGATATTTGAAGTTTTAAAACAATCTTCCGGCTTGGCCCGTGCGGGGCGGGTCACTTTGCGAAACGGTTTAACTTTCCAAACCCCGGCTTTTATGCCGGTGGCGACCCAGGCTTCGGTCAAAGCGGTGGGCGGCGATGACCTTGAGGCGGTTGGAGCCAAGATGCTTTTAGCCAATACCTATCATCTTGTCTTGCGTCCTGGTATCGAGACCATTCAAATGGCGGGCGGGCTTGGCAATTTCATGAACTGGAAGGGCGGGATATTAACGGATTCGGGCGGTTTTCAGGTTATGAGTTTGGCCCATTTAGCAAAAATTGGCGAAGAGGGTGTGACTTTCCGCTCGCATATTGACGGCAGTCTGGAATGTTTTACTCCGGAAAGCGTCATTGAGGCGCAAATGGCCTTTGGCGTGGACGCGATGTCTTGTCTTGATGTGTGTAAGAAATATCCGGTAGAGCAGTCAGAGGCAAGAGGAGCGCTGGAATTGACTTTGAGATGGGCTAAACGATCCAAGGAAAAGTTTGAGAGTTTAAGAGTTGGAGAGTTTCCAAACCCTCAAACCCTCAAACCCTCAAACCCTCAAACTCCTATGTTATTCGGCATTATTCAAGGCGGCTTTGACAAAAATTTGCGCCAAGAAGCAGTGGAAAGAATGTTGGAGATGGGATTTAGAGCTTTTGCCTACGGCGGCCTTTCCGTCGGCGAACCCAAGGAACTAACCTGGGACATCGTCTGCCTTCTTGGCATGTCAAAATTAGAAGTTTCCGTCGGGATTTTTCCAGCCTTGATCCGGAATGCTCTTGTTATACCTGTAAAAATTACACGCGCGCCTATCTCAGCCATCTTTATCATGCCGGCGAGCTTCTTCTTTACCGTCTGCTTTCTTTACACAACATAGCCTTTATGATACGATTAGCCGAAAAGATTCAACAGGCAATTTTAGAGGATAATTTTGACGCCGCTTATCAGGATTTTCGGAGGAAATATGAAAGGCAGAAGAATGTGGAATGTGGAATATAGAATATTGGCCGACAGAGGAACTACTATGACTACGCTGATTTCCTATATTCTATATTCAACATTCTATATTCTTGTCGCGCCTTTAGTTTCATGGGCCCAGCAGGGCCAGCCTGGCCGGCCGGCTTCGCCTGCCGGAATGTTTATTTCCTTGTTTCCTATCCTGGTTTTCGTGGCCATTTTTTATTTTCTTCTATTCAGGCCCCAGCAGCAGGCGCAAAAGGCGCGGCAGAAAATGCTTACCGGCGTCAAGCGCATGGATAAAATTTTGACAAACGGCGGGCTTTATGGGACTGTGGTCAATGTCCGGGGGGATATTCTGGACGTGAAACTTTCAGATAATGTCAAGGTTGAACTAAACCGCCATTATGTGGCCAAGGTAATTACTTCCCAGGACGGCACCGCATCTCAACCCCCGGCCCAAGTTAATATCATTAAATAAAGGGAAAAGTGGCAACTACTCATGTTCCCCTTCGTCATACCGGCGAAGGCCGGTATCCAGACCTAGATTCCGGCTTACGCCGGAATGACGACCTGAATAGTTACGAAAAGTGACCAATTGAAAAATATTCAGATTCGGCTTTCTGTTATCGGCGCGGCTTTGCTTCTGGCCATCGGCCTTCTTTTTCCTTCCTTTCTCTGGTATATAAAATCTCCGGCTATGCGTCACGAACTTGAGCTTGCCAAGCGGGTTCCCAGGTGGCTTATCCGGCTTGGTTTAGATCTTCGCGGCGGAACGCATCTTTTAATGGAACTTGATGTGGATCAATTGGCCAAGCAGGGGGAGCAAAAAATTACGGCCCAAGACGCCCTGGAGCGGGCCGTGGAGATTATCAGAAACCGCGTGGACCAATTCGGGGTGGCCGAGCCTTTTATCGCCAAACAGGGCGAGCGTTTCATAGTCGTCCAACTGCCGGGCATCTCGGACCCCAGGCGGGCCAAAGAGGTCATCGGTAAAACCGCTCTTTTGGAATTTCGCATGGTGGATGATTCAAGGGCGGCGACTGAGGCTCTTGGAAAAATCCGCGAACTGGGCGATCCTTGGGATGAAAAAGGCGATCTCAAACCCGAAGCGGCCAAGCTGCTTGTCAAAGATACGGCCCTTTTTAAATCAAGAGATGGCGAGAATTATTATCTGCTTCGTTCAAGCGCGGATTTGACCGGTGCTTATCTTATCAATGCCCGCGTCGAGATGGGTCAATACAGTTTCCCGCATGTCTCGCTTGTTTTTAATGCCGACGGCGGCAAAATTTTTGGGCGCTTGACTGCGGCCAGCGTCGGCAAAAACATGGCCATTATCCTTGACGGTCTTGTCCAATCCGCTCCGGTTATTAGGGAACGCATTTCCGGAGGCCGGGCCATTATTGAGGGAAATTTTGCCATGCAGGAGGCCCGCGATCTGGCCTTGGTTCTTCGGGCCGGCGCTCTACCGGCGCCGGTCAGGATTGCCGAGGAGCGCACCGTGGGCCCTTCGCTTGGCGAGGATTCAATCAGGAAAGGCATTAGCGCTTCGGTCGTCAGTTTTTTATTTGTTTTTCTTTTTATGATCATTTACTACCGCGCCTGCGGCGTGGTCGCCAACGCGTGTTTTTTGATCAACGCCATTTTTACCTTGGCCGGCATGGCCGCTTTCAATGCCACCCTGACCCTGCCGGGTTTGGCGGGTTTGGCTTTGACGATCGGCATGTCCATGGACGCCAATATTTTGATTTTCGAGAGAATTCGCGAAGAATTGAAACTCGGCAAAACAGTCAGACTTTCACTTGACCAGGGATACGACTTGGCGCTGACCGCCATCGTGGATACCAATATCACGACTTTGATCGCCGCCTTTTTGCTTTTCCAATTCGGCTCCGGCCCTATTAAGGGGTTTGCGGTTACGCTGTCCCTGGGCATAATCGCCTCAATGTTTACCGCGGTTTATATCAGCCGCACTATCTTTCAGCTTTACTATGAAAACAAAAGAGAAGCACAATCCATCTCCATCTAATCTGCCTAAGGTCGGTTTTTTTGAACTGATCCCTAAAACCAACATTGATTTTATCTCCGAGGGAATTTATTGTTACGCCATTTCAGGACTTTTGGCCTTAGGCACGATCATTTTATTGGTAGTCCGGGGGGGATTGCCTTTGGGAATTGATTTTACCGGCGGCATTTCCGTCCAGTTCGCCGTTTTAGGCCAAGCCGCTATTAATGACGTGCGCAGCGCTTTTAATCGCGAAGGTCTGGATGCTGAGGTTCAAAGCTTGGGCACGCCCGGAGAATTTATGGCCAGATTCAAGAAAGAAGAAGAAGATCGCGGCTTGGACGGCCGGCTGGAAAAAGCCATGAAAAGTTTGGATCAAACAGGGGTTTTTAGGATCATTTCAAAAGATTTCGTCGGCGCCGCGGTGGGCGCCAAGCTCAGCGAAGAAGCCATGATGGCCGTGGGTCTGGCCTTTTTGGGCATTATTATTTACGTGGGCTTTAGGTTCCGTAATCTTATTTGGGGCGCCGCCGGCGTTGTCGCCATTATTCACGATGTTTTTCTGGCCGTGGGATTTTTATTGGCGCTGGGATTAGAGTTCGACTTGGTTATGGTGGCCAGTTTAATGACGCTGGCCGGTTATTCCATCAACGATACCATCGTTATTTTCGACCGCCTGCGCGAGAGAATGCGCGTTTATCCGAAAGAATCACTGCGCGACGCCATCAATAAAGCCGTCAACGAAACTTTGAGCCGCACTTTGATTACTGCCGGCTTGGTTTTTCTCTCGTGCGTGGCCCTAGTTTTATTGGGCGGCGACAAGCTCCGGCCTTTTTCCACCGTGCTTCTTTTCGGCGTGGTCACGGGGTCATACTCGACGGTTTTTATCGCCATTCGTTTGGTTTACTCGTGGGCCAATCTGACGGGTCTTAGGGTCCGTTAAGGTAAGATGAGAAAAATAAAAAATCCGAAAATCACCGTTAAGCCGCGGGAGGTTTTTTATCAGCTAAAGCGCGGCCAGAAACTCGGTTCTTTGGATGAAGACATGATCGAGGAGATTTTAAACAACAGCAAGCCCTTGGCCCTTGTTGATCCTGCCTGCGTTTATGAAAATATTTCCTGTAGCGAGTTTTTAGTGCCAGGTCTTGACTTTGCACTTAACGCATCCGCGTTAAGTGCAAAGTCAAGACCTGGCACTATTTCATGTGCCGCGGCCAGCCTGGGCGATCATGGCTTTGAAGCGGCTTTAAACAGTTTAGGCGGCGGTTCAATGGAAACTTCCCGCCATGTCGTTATGGCGTGGGGCGAAGTTTTTTTGAACAAGCTTTGCTGTTTTGCCGACAATCTTATTGAAAAAGAAGCGGCCGAAGAATCCCTTGAGCTTGGTTTATCTCAAGCGCTTGACATCGGCAGGGACAAGGCTTTGATCGAGTTTTTATGGCAAAGATTAAAGCCTGAGGAAAAAATCGGCGTTCAATTAAAAACCGACCCGCTTGACGGTTCTCTAAAATTTTGGCCGGTTCTTTCCAAAATTTGGCTTGTGCCCTGGCTTACCAAAAAAGAAAAGCAAGGGGTCAGGTCTCAAATCTCAAGTTTTCTGCAGAAAACTAACGGCAATGGGGTCAGGTCTCAAATCTCAAGTTTTCTGCAGAAAACTTGAGATTTGAGACCTGACCCCATGCTTTGACCCCATGCTTTGGCTGGCCGCGAGGATCCTTTGGCTTTATACCTGGTTTGTCGTTGCCACGTCGCGGACAAAATGGATCGGTAAAGAGCATGGGGAAATTTTTAGAAAAAGCGAGTCCCCGGCCATCTACACGTTTTGGCACAACCGCCAGGCTTTGCTTTTATACTACCACCGCGGCCAAAGAATTAATGTTTTTATTTCGCCCAGCCGGGACGGCGAATTAATCGCGAGGATCGCGGCGTGTTTTGGAATTCCCGTGGTGCGCGGTTCGTCGCGGAAAAAACCTATCGAGGGTTTATTAGGGCTCTTCCGGCAGATTAAAAAAGGCGATCGCATCGCCATTACGCCCGATGGACCAATCGGCCCAGCTAGGCAAGTCAAGCAAGGAGTTGTCTATCTCGCGCGGGCGCTCGGCATCCACATCCTTCCCCTGACATGTTCTTTTGCGAGAAAAGTCGTTTTAAACAGCTGGGATAAATTTTTATTTCCCCTGCCTTTTAACCGCATCGTGGTAGGTTACGATAAGCCTTTCTTGGTCGGAAAACATGACGATCTCGGAAAAAAAGCCGAAGAATTAAAGGTCGTCTTGGATAATTTGACGGCACAAGCCGATGCTCTGGCTGATTCTTTATAACCTTCTGTTTCCGTTTTTGTTTGCCGCGTTTTTGGCGCTTGCCGTTTTTCATTCGCGCGGCAGGTCGTGGCTGTCGGAGTTTTTAAACCCGCGGTCTTTGGCCGAGCGTTTGGGATTGGCGCTCGCCAATCCCAAAGCCGAAATTTGGATTCACGCGGCCAGCCTGGGCGAGGCGCGTTCCTTGGGGACGTTTCTCGAAATTTTCAAGAAGCATTCGCCTGGCGCCGGGATTCATTTTACCGTCATGACGAGCGCGGCGGTTGATTTTATAAAGACGGCTTATTTGCCGAAAGGTCTTGCGGCAAGCGTTTCGTTATCGCCTTTGGATTTTTGGCTTTTCACAGCCCTTTATGCCCGCCGAATGCGCTCAGCGCGAATTTTGATTGTTGTTGAAACGGAGTTGTGGCCCAATTTGATCGCCGGGGCCAAAAGACGCGGTCTGGCGGTTTGCCTTGTTAACGGCAGATTATCTGTCAAAACCATGTCTTGGATGCGCAAGTTTCCCTCGCTGGGCAGGCTGGTTTTTGGGCTTTTCGACGCTTTTTGCGTAAGCGAAAAGTCTTATATGGATTTAATCAAAGAAATTATGGGCGAAGCACGAAATATCACGGTAACGGGAAATCTTAAATGGGATACGGCAGTTGGGGCCGGCCAAGTTGCCCTTGACAGGTTGGGGCGCGAGGAATTGCGCCATAGGCTGGGCATCGGTCCGTTGGACTTATTGTGGGTTGCGGCTTCGACGAGAGAGGGGGAAGAGGAAGTTTTGTTTGGGACTTACAGGAATTTGGTCTCTCGTTACAATAAGTTGCGGTTGGTTGTAGTTCCCCGGCATGTGGAACGAAGTCCGGAAGTTGCAGACTTGGCGCAAGAAGCGGACTTAAAAAGCGTTTTATGGAGCCGGACAGAAGACGGTGTAGAACTTCCCCGAACGTCCTCTCCCCTCGTGGGAGAGGACGCCCCGACTCGCGTCGGGGCGGGTGAGGGGTCCGTTTCGAGGGACCCTTGCCACCCTCACCCTGCCCTCTCCCCTCAAGGGAGAGGGGAAACGGTCGTTGTCGTTAACAAGTTCGGCCTCCTTAATTCGTTTTATGGCGCGGCGGATATGGTTTTTGTGGGGGGAACCCTTGTCCACGGGATAGGCGGCCATAATTTTCTTGAGCCCGCCGCCAGAAGCTGCGCCATCGTCATCGGTCCCTACTTTGAGAATTTCCGGGACATTGGTAATGAATTTTTAAGCAAAGGCGCTTTGGCCTTGGCCAAAAATAGTGAGGAGCTGCAAGACGTTATCAAGGGATGGATCGAAAATGATCAAGGCCGCCGCGTCATTGGGGAGAACGCAGCCCAATTGTTTAGGGAGCATCAGGGCGCTACGCAAAAAACCTGGGACGCCGTAAAAGAATTTTTGGGCTAGCCGGCGAGTAAGACAGGTGTTGGGGCAAAAGTTTGGTAGTTAGGCCAACCCTTTTTTTGTCATTGCGAGGACTTGCCGGCGGCAAGTCCGTGGCAATCTCAAACGCACCACCACCCTTGAGATTGCTTCGTCGCCGCTGCTCCTCGCAATGACTACCAAACTTTTGCCCCCGCACCCGCAAGACAGGTCTTCTTAGTCGTTGGGGAAGAAAGGGTATAATATACTCGACGATTTGCGGATACTTATCCTAAGACTCTCCTCTATGGGGGATATCGCCCTTCTCTCCCCTGTCTTTGAGGAAATCAAAAGGGCTCATCCGACTTGCCGGGTTTCATGCCTGGTTAAAGGTATTTACGCTGATCTTGTGTCGCGCCACCCGGCCCTTGACGAAGTCATAGTTTTTCAGGGATTTTGGAAGACTCTGCGTCTTCTTAGACAGCGCCAATGGGACGCGGTTATTGACCTTCATGGGGTTTTGCGCACCCGCCTTATCGCTTTTTTTCTGCCGGCCCGCTGGAAAACAACTTATAAAAAAGAAGACGTTTTAAAGCGCTGGGGCATGGTTTTTTTAAATAAAACCGGCCCGGCCCCGCACACGATTGATAGATACAGAACAGCTTTGGCTGTTTTGGGGATCGGTCTTAACAAAATAGTCGTTTTACAGACCGCTTTTTTAGGCGACGCGGTGTTGACCCTGCCGCTTCTAAAATTGATCCAGGAGCGCCTGGGGCCGGAGCGGCTTAGTGTCGTGACTAGACCGGAGCACGCGCCTGTTTTTGAGCGCGAAAGTTTTGAGGTGATCAAAGACGATAAGCGTGCGAAAGACAGCGGCTGGAGCGGTTTTTGGCGTTTAGTGAATGTTCTACGAAGCGGTTCCTATGACGCTGTTTTAGTGCCGCATCGTTCTTTGCGCAGCGCCGCCATGGCTTGGTTTGCCGGTATACCGATAAGGGCCGGCTTTTTCAGTTCAGCCGGCTGGTTTTTCTTCAACCGCCGGGTCCCTTTCGTGTGGTCGGAACATGACGCGGACAGGAACATGCGGCTTTTGGAAACTTTTCCATCGAAGGGATCAAATCAGAACTTCCCTAACTCTCCTCGCCCCGTGAAACGGGGAGAGGATAAAGGTGAGGGGTTTGAAGGCCAGACCCCTCACCCTGCCCTCTCCCCGCTTGCGCAGGGAGAGGGAAAAAAGATATTTGGAGTGGAAAGCGGAGATTTGACCCCTTTGCGATTATGGCGGTCGTTCGGGGCTGATACTGAAAAAGAGTTTCTTATAGGCATGGCGCCCGGCTCTAAATGGCCGACAAAAAGGTGGCCGGTTCAGCACTTTGCCGAAACAGCCGGGCGGCTTCTTGATACCCATGTCAATGGCAGAATTGTGCTTACCGGAGGCCCCGAGGATAAAGAACTTTGCGCCCAGACAGCGGTTTTACTCGGCTCCAAAACGATTAATACGGCCGGCCGCGTCGGTTTGGGGGATTTGCCGGGACTGATGAGTCAATTGCGGCTTTTTGTCACCAATGATTCCGGACCAATGCATATTGCCAGCGGCCTTGGCGTGCCCACCGTGGCTGTTTTCGGGCCGACCGTGCGAGGCTTCGGATTTTTTCCCAAAGGCCCAGATTCGCGCGTCGTTGAAATTGAAGACCTGGCCTGCAGGCCGTGCAGTCTTCACGGCGGCAAACATTGTCCGCGCGGGCATTTTTTGTGCATGAGATTGATAACGCCGGACCGCGTCATTGACGCATGCGAAAACGTTCTTAAACATGAAAATTCTCCAGTTGCTTGACGAGCCTTACGATTCCGGCCTGACGGCTTCGGCGCTCAGGCTCGCGCAAACTCTGCGCGACGCGCGGCAGACCTGCGGTATTGTCTGCCGCGAGAATTCTTTTGCCTGGAAAAAAGCAAAACAGCTCAATTTGGAACACGTTGGCTTTAGCGGTTTAGGGGTTTTGGCTTATCCAAAAATCAAAAATTGGATCAAGAAAGGCGGCTGGTCAATACTTCACGCGCACACCGGAAGAACGCACACCCTGGCTTGGCTTATCTCTAAGGATTTGAAAAATATCCGTGTGGTGCGCACGAGAGCGGACGCAAGAAAATTGAAAAAAAGAGCGCTTTATCAGCGGATTTTAAAAGGCACGGATTTTGTGGTTTTTCCAACCAAAGCGATGAGAGAAGAATTTATGACGATTTATGATTATCCCATAGGACGCACTAAAGTCATTTATCCGGCTGTTACGTCAGAAACAAGAAACCAAAATCAAGAAAGCCGCGAGCCATCTCTTAGGGTATGTATGGTCGCAAGACTTGATCCCATAAAAGGTCACCGAGATTTCATTCAGGCCGCCGCTTTGATTGCCGATCAATTTCCTGAAGCGGTTTTTGAGATTATCGGGGCGGAAAAAAATACCAGCATTGCCCAGCTTAGGGTGGCGATGCGCCGCCTGGGCGTTGAAGGGCGCGTGCGTGTCAGAGGATTTTTGGATGATATGGAGCTTGGCCGGGCCATGAAAAGTTCCGCCGTGGGCGTGATTGCATCGAGAGGGTCAGAGGTCATTTCGAGGGTCTGTCTTGAATGGATGGCCCTGGGACGGCCGGTTGTGGCGACCAAGGTGGGCATGATTCCTGAAGTTGTTAAAGACGGCAAAACCGGATTTTTAGCGCCGCCCGGCTGTCCGGCGAATATGGCTGATAAGATCGGGCAGCTGCTTAAAGACGACAATTTAAGACAGGCCATGGGTCAAGAGGCGCGGGAGCTTTTTCAAAAGTTATATTCACCCGCTGTTTGTCTTGAAGAGCACTTGAAGATATATCAAGGGATAAGGGACAAGGGAATAGGGGATTGAGGGATGGAAAAATTTCCAAAAATTCTACATTTGGATTTTGAGCCTACATTTAGGGGAGCCGAGAATCAACTTTCTATGCTGCACAAAGGGCTTCTAGAGCGCGGC
>JACQWW010000062.1 GCA_016209025.1 Elusimicrobiota bacterium
GTTCCGGAACTTATCGCGGCTATTGAACAATACATCATTGAAAACAATAAAAGTCCCAAGCCCTTCGTTTGGACAGCCTCGGCGCAATCGGTTTTGGAAAAAATTCGTCATTGTAAAGAAGCGTTAGGGACACTACACTAGGGTTATGATAAATATTAGATGATTTATATTTACCCAGGTCTTTAAGAATTCCGGGCACAGCCTCCTGGGCTTTGAAGAATACCAGGTATCTTTGGGCTTGATCGCGCACTTCCCCATCTGGGTTTTTGAGGGCAAGCGCCAAGATTGGAATGGCCTTGTCCCTTTGCCCCGAATACTCCAGGAAAGAGATTGCACGGCCGCGAACTCTGGGATCGGGATCTTCCAGTATGACTTGAACCATGACCCTTGCAGCCTCCACCGCGTTGTTTCGGCCCAGAGCGGAGGAGGCGTTCTCCTGAAGGAAAGCGACGTTCCCGGACTCAAGGGCTCGATGGAAGTCCCCGCCTAAATCGCATGCGTGCTTCGAAAGTCGAATCATCAAAACCCCAATGGCGCTTCGCCTAATCCCAGAATCCTCATCTTGCCTGGCAGCCTTAAGCAGAACTGCCACGGCCTGATCAGGCGCGGATTTAATAATCTCGCCGAGGGGATAAAGAACCGTGTATCTCACGCGCGCGCGGCCATTGCTCAAAAAATCGGTCAGAATCTTTAGGGCCCCTCGGCAATCAGCCGCATTCGAGCCCTTTATGCCGATAACGGTCGCGGCAATATTGGCGACAAGCGGATCATCGGATTCCATGTCCCGGCCTAATGACTCCAGGGACCAGCCGGTCTTGGGGATTTTGGCATAGACATGAATAGTAAACAGGGCAAGCAGGACAGTCAAACCCAAGGCGCAGAGGAGCCTGGGTCCCAGACGTCTCGGCAAGTCTGTGAAAAAATAAGACCTCAACGCCATTGAAAAAATTCCCAGGAGCGCGCCCGTGATCGGGAAGAGCCAGACCAGGTGGGATGTATCCAAAAAATCGAACAATTTCAAAAACGGCAAGGGAAGGGCCGCCCATAATCCCCAGAGAAGCCCGATGACTGCGGACTTGACCCAAGCGTGGCGTTGCCTGAGATCAATCGCCGGGGGAAACAAAAGCGGCGCAACAAATGTGATTTGCCGCGACGTTGGGAAAAAAACGATTCTGCCCCACGTCCATGTCCACTGTAAAGCCTTCCCGGCCAATCGCGTTGTGTCCGGCAAAATCCGTCTAACCGGCCATAAGATCAATCCTAAAATCCGTCTGGCTGGGCCGGTGGTTGTTCCATGTTCGGCCTGAACCAATTCTGGACCGGTCATCAGAGCCAGTAATATCCCAAAAAGAGCCAGGATAGTGACAACCTTGGATATTGGCGAGAGGGTCGTGAGCCAGGGACCCTCGGACCCGTAAATAGCTTCAAAGACCCGGCCGGAAAAAATTATGCCCAATAGAAATACGAGCACAATGAGCGCCCCATGCGCGATCCCCGCCCAAATCAAGGACTTGAACTTTGCCGTCGGACTTGGGGCTTGGGCGATAAAATGCGAAACAAAGCCAAACCACCACAAAAAAATGGCGTAGATGAGGACCTTTTGTAAAGAAAAGACCGGCGCCAAGTCCTCGCCGGGGCTTTGTATTGGTCCGGCAACAAGAGCCACTACCCAGAGAACCCCGGCAAAAGCCAGGGCGCAAAGCGGGATATAGACCATCTTTCTTTGATCAAGCGGGCTAAAGACGCGCGCAAGCAGGCGTTGGGACAAGCCCGGTCCCCCCGGTTCAGCCGGCGGCAAAGCGTTGGCTTGAACCGGACCATTGAGCCTCAAGACCGCGGCGGCCAGGACAAAAATTGGGCTAAAAAGGCAGTTCAGGAATCCGAGGACCAGGAGCTTGACGCAGCCCCAGGCATTCCTTGATCCTGGGAAGCAAAACCATCCAATGGCCAGCCCGGCTAAGGTCGCGGCTGCGATGACAAAAAATTTCAAGGCTCTAGGCCGCTTGGCCAAGCCGTAGGCGAGTTGGACCCGCAAGGGAGACTTGGGGATTATCCAGAGATCGTCAGTCAATAATTTTGACGGGGCTTTGATTTCAATTTTTGTGTATTCCAAGTCGCGGCCCGCGCTATAGAAGTCTTTGCCGGAGGCATCCGCTCCGTGTTCCCCGGCAAAATAATGCCTGACCTTGGTAAAAGGCCGGATGGCTTCATAGAGCTCGGGCGCAGCCCGGCCCATGACCCGCAGTGTGGCAGGAACCACCTTGTCTTGGTAGACACTCGTGGGCGCCAGGGGAAAATACATCCTTTCTGTCGGGAAAGTAAGATAAATGGCCCGGCTGCCGGATCGCGCGGCTTGCTTTGGCGCGCTGATCCAGGAAACCACGAACGAATAATCCTTCCCTATGTATCTATCCAGGACCGGCAGAGCCCCCTCTTTAATGCGCAATCCCTTGGCGCGCATATGCCGCAGTAAAGCCGAAGAATTGGCGGCTGAGAGAACCTGGGCGCTCATGCCCTCTTTGTCCACCTGAGCATGGACCACGATTCCAGGCTTTTTGATTTCTCGATAACTTTCCAATGAGATGCTGGAGAGCGACCCACCGCCTCCATCTTCCCCGGCAACCTGGCTGATCTGGAACAGGGGAAGACCGAAGAACAACATTCCGCTCATGTAATCGAAGCCCTGGA
>JACQWW010000063.1 GCA_016209025.1 Elusimicrobiota bacterium
AGCTTTCACTGGGATACAAACGGCAACTCTTTAGAAACCATCTTTTATGCCGAGGTATCAAGCGTGCCGGGATTTGCGCCTCGTATCACCAGCACTACCTTGCTGGAAAACGCTGATCTCACGGGTCTTATTCCCAACACAACCTACTGGGCCAGGGTCTTCGCCAGGAACCATGCCGGCAGTAACACAGAAACTCTTGATTTCCCCTCAACCACCACCTGGGCCAATCAGCCGCTGACCATGGTCGCAAATGGGGTCAGTTCCACCAGCCTGAGATTCGAGTGGACAAGCGACAATCCTGGGGGCACGGTCTTTTTTGCTTGGATTTCCAGCGTCCCCGGTTTTGCCTCAAACATCCATTCCAGCCAAACCGTGCTGGCCAACGCCACATTTTACAGCCTTATTCCCAATACAACCTATTGGGCGCGGGTCAAGGCCATCGGCCATAACGGAAATGAATCCGGGTATCTTGATTTCGCCACCGGCATAACCCTGGCCGCGGTGCCTGATGTTACGGCTTTCTCCGGCATAACCAAGAGCACCATAGCCGTTGCCTGGGCCGATAACGGCAATCCGAGCTACACAGCCTATGAGCTGAGCATGTCTTCGGACAGCAATTTCCTGGCAACGGTTTCCACGCCGGTCACCTTCAGCCATTATTGGATGAATCCAAGCACAACTGTTGTCAAGCTCATGCCGCAAACAACTTATTTCTTCCGGTTAAGAGCCATAAACGCAGGCGGCTTGATTACCAATTTCTCGGCCTCAACCAGCGCGGCCACCGTCCCGGATTTGATCGCCCCAGCCCAAATTACCAGCCTTGAAGTTTTAGGGCCTTCAGCTTTGGCCCAACTGCCTCTGCGCTGGTCGTCCGTGGGTGATGACGCTATGGCTGATCCGCTTTATGGCGCTTATCAGATTCAATATTCAAGCTTCGCTGTTTCCTGGTCCACGAATACAGCCCAAGTGTCATTCAGCACCTCGAATGTCGCACCGGGGGCCCAGGTCAGCTATCTTGTTTCCGATGGCGCCCTTGCGCCCAATGCTTCTTATTATGCCGTGATCTGGGCCCAAGACATGCGGCCCAACTGGAGCCCTCTTTCCAATATGGCCACCGGCGCGACCCTGGCCAATCCAGCCGGGGCCCTGGCCGCGCCGTTTACCTCGGTTGATATGTCTTCGGTCGGCGTTTCATGGTTTGGCAGTGGAAACCCGGCAGATACCCCGTATCTGGTTATCGTCACGACCTATTCTTATGCCGATTCAGCCCTCGCGATCAGCTCAAAAACAATTGCCGCAGCCAATACAACATTTACCAACCTGGCTCTTAACACGAACTACAATTTCTTTGCCCAATCTTACAACCGCCAGGGACTGACCGCCGGCAGTTGGACAGCTTTAGGCTCCACTTATACCCTGGCCGGCGCACCGGCCATGCCCTCGGAATCCGTTTTTGCCGAGGTCTTGTCAGCCAGCGTGACCGTCAGATGGAGCGCCAACGGCAACCCGCCGGGCACCGAATACCTGGCCCAGGCCTCGACCTCTTCGGATTTTGCGGGAACCATCCGCTCCAGCGCCTGGGTCAGCACGTTTGCCGCCGGCGTGCCGGGCTTAATTGGAGACATGCTTTATTACTTCCGCGTCCAAGCAAGAAACGGGGCCGGCCGAACCAGCGGCTTTTTAACTCTCGGCAGTACCAGGACATTGATCAGCATAGTTGATGAAGTGGCGCCCGGCATCATCGTGAACATCGCCGGTGACAACAACTGGCGTGGTAAAAATACAACGGCCTATAACGTTGATTTTGAGGATTACGGCGGGTCGGGCTTGTCCAAATTCCAGGTGCGGGCGGCAACGGCAAGCGGCGAGGCCCAAACATATCTCACCGACTGGACCGACGTGGCCGTGAGCCTGCCCACGCCTTACGCGGCGGATTGGAGCCTGCCGGCCTCGGTTTGGAGCTCTCTTTCCGAAGGCGCGACAAATTATATTTCTGTCAGGGCTTATGACGTGGCCGGCAACAGCGCCACTGTTTACGGCGCTTTCTACGTCTTAAAAGACATCACCGCGCCGGCTATCGCTGCCTCGCTTGCCAATGTCACGTCAGCGCCTAAAACCTACGGATATTACAACTCTGATCAGGGGGCTGTCTTTGACGTTGATTTCAACGATTCACTTTCCAAACTCCATACGATTCAATACAGCGTCAGCTCCGCCTCCGGCGCCATGCTGGCCGATGTGATCGGCTGGACGCAAATTTGGGCGCCGCCCATTAACTCAACATCCTACAGCGCCAATTGGGCTTTGAACTTTGACGGACTTTTAGACGGGGCCACCAACTTTGTTTCAGTGCGGGCTTGGGACTATGCCGGATCAACCGCGACTTTGCTTGACGCTTTCATCGTTCTTAAAGACACGAGCGGCCCGATGGTGGCGATCTCTGTTCCGTCTTCAACCCACCGGTCTTCTCTCGGCGCGGTCAGCGGCACAGCCTTTGACTACGTGGGAATCAAAGGAGTTGAACTATCTATAGAGGACCTTTCAGCCGCCAGATATTGGAACGGATCGAGCTTTATCGCGGTCATGCCCTACTGGCTTAAAGCAAACGGCCAGACATCCTGGGCATTGGACACGACGATAATTCCTTGGTCCAATAACACAAGTTACCGGATCGTGGCCCGCTCTTCGGACACAGCCGGACTTTTCACCGTGGTTTATGCTTCCGCGGTTTTCGGCTTTGACACCACAGCGCCTTTGGCAAACGTCACGCTGCCGGCAGGAAACTCGATCATCGAATCATTGGCCGTCATTTCCGGCACTGCCTCCGATGCAGGAGCAGGCGCTTCAGGCCCGGCCCTGACCGAAATAATGCTAAGAAGAAATTCCGACGGTCTGTGGTGGAATTTTTCGGCTAACAGCTGGGGCTCGGTCCAAGTCAGCACTGCGGCAGTGGGTGAAACCACCTGGACATTCGCGGTTCCTGATCTATTGCAAGCTGATCTGGCTCATGGCGCGTCTTATTATCTTACTGCCAGGGCCCAGGACAAAGCCGTGCCTGCCAATCAAGGCAATTTTAATATCGTCGCAGCCACCGACTCCGCTTATGCCACGTTTGTTTTCCGCGATGTAACGCCGCCGGCTGCTATTTCTTATGTCAAGGCTTCCACGCCCACGGACACTCCGGGCCAGGTCCAACTCGAATGGCTGCCCACCGCAGATAACGGCGAGAGCGGTCTTTTAATCGGCGGTCTTTTCGCCATTCAATATGCCACTTTCAGCCAGGGCGTTGTCTGGAGCACCGCCTCCGTGCAGACGACCAAAACATTCGGCCAGCTGGTACCCGGTACCACCCAGACTCTTCTTATCGGCTCTCTCGTCGAGCGCGTCACCCATTACTTTGTCATCTGGACCAAGGATTCCGACGGCAACTGGTCCGCGCCTTCCATTTCCACGCCTTCCATCATCGTTCCCGGGGACCCGACCGCCATTTCCGGCAAGGTGACCCAATCGAACGGCCAGGGACTTTCCGGCATTGTAGTGGAAATCATTGATCCGGACACAAAATTGCCTGCTGTCAAAACCCTTACCGAAGCCAACGGCACCGGGGAATACCGGGTGGCAAATCTTGTCTCCGGCAAAAAATATACTGTCAAGGTGACTTGGACCAGCGCCGGCATCACCAGTTCCGTTTCTAAAGACGAGGTTCCCACTGGAACCGCCAAGCTTAATTTCACCCTCGGGGTGAGCTACACCCTGGGATCAATTTCCGGCGCTCTGTCCCTGTCGCCAGCCGTGGTCCAGGCTTTGCAAGCCAAAGAATCGCGGCAAGAAAGCGGCCTCGGCGCCCGATACAGCGCCCTGGCCCAAGGCAGCGGCGGGGCCGTGGCCGGCGGCGAACCCTTTGTTGAAATTTCGGCTGGCGGCCAGGTAGTGGCCAGGACCCCGGTGGACAGCTCCGCCAATTATGAAATCAAAAACCTGATGCCCGGCGAATACACGATCATGGGATTCAACGGCCGCAATTATTCCGAACCGCAAAAAGTAAGCCTTGGCGAAGGTCAGGCCATGAGGGTGGCCCTTCAGTGGCAAATTTTGGTCCCGGAAAGCGTTTTCTCCTTCCCCAACCCGGCGCAAAACGAGGCAACGCTCAGGTTTATTGCCAACGTGCCTTCAATAGAAGCTGGAATTTCTATCTTTGATGTCGCCGGCAACTTGGTGCGGGAAATCGGGCCGGACGAAATTAAAGATTCAGGAACAGGAATTTGGCGGGCCCGCTGGGACACAACCAACATGAACGGGGACCGGGTCGCCTCAGGGGTCTATATTTTCATCGTGTACGCGAAAGACACAACCAATGGAAAAACGGAAAAGGTCGTGAAGAAACTGGCAATCATAAGATGATAAAGAAAGGGATCGAGGGATCGAGGGATC
>JACQWW010000092.1:0-2953 GCA_016209025.1 Elusimicrobiota bacterium
GGGATTTTTGACGATCTCAACCATTTTCTGCCATTCATCCATATCCCGGTGTCTGGCGCGCAAACGCAGAAGCATGAGAATCTGCTCGTCAACCCCCTGACGGGCGAATAAAAGCGGCACCTCGTAAATCGTGTCCACATCCACCGCCTCGACCACGGCTTCGCGGGGAACGCTGGCAAAAAGGGCGATTTTCGCTCTGATTTCCTCGCCAAGCGGTCTTTCGGAGCGGGCAATGATGATATCCGGATCAATGCCGATTTCCCTTAATTTATTGACCGAATGCTGGGTGGGCTTGGTTTTAAGCTCTTCACTGGCTTTGACATAAGGAACAAGAGTGACATGAATTGAGACGACATTGTCGCGTCCCGCTTCAAGGCGAAGCTGCCTGGCGGCTTCAAGGAAAGGCAGGCCCTCTATGTCTCCCACCGTCCCTCCGACCTCGACCACCACGATATCCCAGTGGCCTGGAAGGCTGGTCATGCGGCGCTTGATCTCCGAAGTGACATGAGGGATGATCTGGACCGTTTGGCCGAGATATTTTCCTTGACGTTCCGCGCGGATGATGGCTTCGTAAATCTGGCCCGTGGTCGCGTTGTTTTGGCGCGACATATCCATGTTCAGAAACCTTTCGTAATGGCCCAAGTCAAGGTCGGCCTCGGCCCCGTCAGCCGTCACAAAACACTCGCCGTGCTGGTAAGGATTCATGGTTCCCGCGTCAACGTTAAGATAAGGATCAAATTTAAGAAGAGTGACTTTAAGCCCGCGCGATTTCAAAAGGCAGGCGATGGAAGAAGCGGCGATTCCCTTGCCCAGGGAGCTGGCCACCCCGCCGGTGACGATAATGTATTTAGGCATATTGTGTGAATATTGAATATGGAATATTGAATATTGGAAAAAAAAGTGAAGTTTTTTCCTTGACCAATATTCTACATTCTACATTCAACATTCTATTTTAGGGCTTCCCGCAATTCGGCGCGGGCGACCGTGGCGGTTCCCACTTTACCGACGACAATGCCGGCGGCAAGATTGGAAAGCTCGGCGGCTTCAACCGGCGAGGCGCCGGCTGTCTGGCATAAGGCAAAACACGCCACCGCGGTATCGCCGGCGCCGGTCACATCATATACCTCGCGCGCCACGGTCGCGATATGCCTAATGGCCGGCTGGTTGGGGGTCCCCCACTGGGGGACCGCCCTGCTCCGCAAAGCTCCGAGGGCGGAGATATGGCCAGAGGCCATGGCCGCCGGTCCCCGAAACTTTGCGAAGGGGGTTGGAGCGCGCCTTTTGGCCCCGCCGGACGTCAAAAGCGTCATGCCCTGGGACCCCCGGGTAATGAGCACCTGGCGGACATTGAGGGTCCTGATGATTTTTTTGCCGACCGTTTCCACCGAGGCGTCGTCGGTTCTGGGTAAAAGCCCCATCCCAACAAAAGCTTCGCCGGTATTGGGGGTAAGGCAGGTGACATTGCGGTAAAGCCTCATATTTTCCGGTTTCGGATCCACGAAAATGCCGATACCCCGGCGCTGACACTGCTCCACCAGCCAGCCGGTCAGGCGCGGCGTCACCAAGCCTTTACCGTAATCGGAAACTATCACCGCCTCAACCCGCGAAATAATTGAAGCTAAAACATCGAGAAGGCGTTTTTCAAAATCATGGCTGATGGGAACCTTCGACTCCTTATCGAATCGCACGACATGCTGGTGGCCGGCGATCACCCGCGTTTTGAGGCTGGTGGGCCGCGCCGGGTCAAGCAGAACCCCCTCGACGCTGACCCCGCGGTACTCGAAATCGCGGACCAGTCTTTCGCCCACCGCGTCCATGCCCACGATGCCGCCGGCAAAGACTTTAGCCTCAAGGCTCGTCAAATTAAAAATAACGTTGCCCGCCCCGCCGGGCCTGTCTTCCTCGTTGGACACTTCCACCACCGGCACCGGCGCTTCCGGGGAAATGCGGCTGACCCCGCCCCAAAGAAACCTGTCCATCATCAAATCGCCGATGACCAAAACGCTTGCTCTGGGGAATGCGTCAATAATTTTGCCGGCGCGCTGGGGAGCGATCATTTTTCCGCCAAGGCCTGGGCCACCAGCGGCAGGAGCAGTTCATGATGGCCGATGAAATTGAATGATTTCGAGCCTTTGCCCATGGCCGGCCTTTCCAAAACATTGACCCTGGGACGGTAATGAGAAATCATGTCGAAATTGGCCGTGGTCAAACCGGACATGGGATTGCCCAAATTTCTGGCAATGGCCACGGCTTTCAAAAAAATCTCAGGCATGATAACGGCGGAACCCCAATTCATGGCCACCCCCCCGCCGTCCAAGCAGCCGACAATTCGGGCAAAACGCCGGAAATCATTATAACTTGCCGCGCCCCAAGCCGCGCCGTCGCAGGCAGGATGCTGGTAAACAGTATCCGTTCCGATGGCCGCATGAACGGTGATCGGCACGTCCGCCAAAAACGCCTGGGAAAAAAGACTTACCCCGCGGTTGGGGAATCGGCTCCGTGCGATGCGCTCGCCGATCGTTTCACCGAGGCCGCGGCCGGACGCGGCCGCTTCTTTGGCCCAGGAATTCAAATGCTCAGGGGTCTCCCTGGTAAAACCGAAAACGCCCTTTTTAAGCCGGACAGCCACATCCTCGCTGGTCAGGCCCGCGAAAGCCAGCTCAAAATCATGAATGGCCCCGGCCCCGTTGGTGGCCAGGGCCGTGACCCAGCCGCTTTTGACAAGCGAGATTACGTAACGGGAAAGGCCGGTTTTAATGACATGGGCGCCGAACATCATGAGCACCGGCTTTTTCTTTCGCCTGGCCGCCGCGATGCTCTCGATCAAATCGCGCAGGTTTTCAACCGCCAGGATAGAGGGAAGGCCGCGCCAAAATTCATGAAAAGAAAGACCGCGGCCCGGCTCACGGCCAAGCATGTCCAGCCTGACCTTGCTCGGCCGGAATTTTAATGA
>JACQWW010000092.1:2977-4023 GCA_016209025.1 Elusimicrobiota bacterium
CGTGGTCTTCATGCTCCTTTCTTTTTTATCATCAGGCTCCATTCGCCTTCCCCGACGGTTTCCCCCTTTTGATTGACGATCTTCACTTCAAAAAGCACCAGGCCTTGGCTGCCGATTCCCTTTGTCTGCTTGACTTTGAACGTCCCGGAAATTGTGTCGTTTAAAAAAACCGGTTTTTTGAATTTCCAGGCAATGGTGGTAAAAGCCACGGCGCTTTCTCTGATAAAACCTGCTTCATGGACCAGGCCGGTGAGAACGGAAAGCCCGAGCAGACCATGGGCGATCCGCTGGCCGAAAACCCCTTTTTTGGCGAACTCCACGTTGCTATGGAGCGGATTAAAATCCCCTGAAAGACAGGAAAAAGCGACGACATCCGTCTCGGTTATCGTGCGGCCGCCGGTATTGAGAAGCTGCCCGGCTTGATAGTCCTCAAAAAATAACGAATTCATGATTAACCCCCTTGACACTTCAACATCAATGCTGTAATTATCGTAACTACTTAGGTCCCTTCCCTTCGTCAGTTACAATTATCTTAAATTCTGCAAGCGATAGATTTCCATAAGCTTGCCGGTCAAAGCCGCCAGTAAAGGTTTGCCGGCAATCCTGCGGCCGCAAATTTCTTTAAGCGAAACCGCCCGGCTTTTTAATTCGCCGGGAATTTTATTGTTCACGTTCAAACCCAGGCCCATGACCAGCCAATCGTAAAAGCCGCCGGTGATGCTGCCTTCCAAAAGCAAGCCGCAGACTTTGCGCGCCGAAGCATCCATGACGTCGTTAGGCGGCTTGACTTTAAATAAATGACCGGGAAAATACCGGTTCAAGGTTTGAGCGACAGCCTCGGCGCAGGCCAAGGAAAATTCTTCCGCCTTGTCAGGGGCAAAAACAGGTTTAAGAATTAAAGAAAACCACAGGCCTCCTCTGCCCGAGTGCCAAGGATCGCCTTTTCTGCCGTAACCCGCCGTCTGCCTGTCGGCAAGAATTAAGGTTCCTTCGGGATCGCCTTGGCGCGCTAAATTTTTTGCGATGGTTTGAGTTGAATCAACGAC
>JACQWW010000093.1 GCA_016209025.1 Elusimicrobiota bacterium
CCGGCCGCTCCGGCCGCGGGGAAATTCCAGGGGAAGTCCTGGTCAAAACGCGCCATCCTGATCATTACCTTTTCAAAAGCCTGGAAACCAACGACCAGAATCTCTTTTATGAAAAGGAACTGGAAATCAGGCGCCGGATGAGCCTGCCGCCTTTCGCCCGGATGTTCACCATCGAACTGCGCGGCCCCTCGCGGGAGAAAGTTGAAAAAACCGCCGAGGCTATTTTTGATTCCCTGCGAAACACGGGAATTTTGGGCATTCAAGCCTTAGGCGCGGGCCCGAATTATTTTCAAAAAATCAGGAAAAATTGGCGTTTTCAGGTGGTCTTGCGCTCTCTTGATTTGGAATCCCCCTTTCCTCTTGAAGCCCTGGGCAGTGTCGTGGCAAAGCACAAAAAATCCGGCGTCAGCCTGCGCCTGCATCCCGACCCGCAGAACTTGCTCTAAACCCTTAGCCCGTGATTTAAGCCGAATAGTGGAATTAGATAAGAATGAGCCATTAAATTTTTATTAAGGCTGCTTGTTTGCGTTGATCGCGGTGATAAAGGCGTGGCAGATAAATCCATGAGCGCATTCAACCTGGCCGTAGTCGTCCGATGGGACATAAAAGTTTATTTCCCCTTTGGCGCGCAAAGGATTGGCGGGCGCGAAACCGGAAAGGGTGATGATGCGGCAGCCGGTCTTGCTGCCGGCTGAGGCCGCTTTTAAAATATTGGGGCTTTTACCCGAACTGCTGATGACGATCAAAACATCGCCCGGATCAGCCATTCTTTCGATCTGGCGGGAAAAAACCTCTTCGTAAGAATAATCATTGGCCAGGCAGGTTAAAAGCGACGAATTATTGAAGGCCGTGGCCCGCAAGCCGCACATCTTGAAATAATCCGTGGCTTGGTGGCTGGCAATGGCGGCTGAGCCGCCATTGCCGACAATGCAGATTTTCCTTCCCAAGCCGCTTTGGCGGCGGATAAGCTCAACCGCCGCCTGAAAGCCCTGCTCGCCCAGGGACCGGCCGCGGCCGTCGGTGATTTCGATTTCGCCTAAAAGTCCGGAAAAAGACCGGCATATCTCTGCGAAAGCGGCTTTGTTTTTTGAAAGAGGCATACCCTCAGTTTATAAAAAAAATAAAATTACTCTTGAAATGCTCGATCTTAAAAAGCTCAGGGAAAATCCCCAAATCTTCCGTCAGGCTTATCAAAGCCGGGGCGCAAGGTATCTTGCGGACCTCGAAAACCTGCTTGAAGCGGACCAAGCCCATCGCCGAACAGCGAATGAGGTCGAGGCTTTAAGATCGAAAAGAAAGGAACTGGCCAGAAAAGTCGGGGCCCTGCGCCTGGCCGGACAAGACGACCCGGCCCTTATCAAAGAATCCGAAGAAATCAAAAAGCCTCTTCTTGAAAAAGAAAAACTTTTAGACGAAATTCAGCGAAAAGCAAAAGAACTGTCAGCCGGCCTGCCGAACGTTCCTGATTCCTCGGTGCCGCCGGGAAACTCCCCTGACGACAACGTGGCGGTCCGCCAGTGGGGCGCAGTTAAATCTTTTGATTTTGAGGCTCTCGATCATCAGGCGATCGGAGAAAAACTGGGGATTTTGGATTTTACCCGCGCGGCCAAGCTGGCCGGAGCGCGCTTCGCCCTTCTTCGGGGCCGGGGCGCGGCCCTGGAAAGGGCCCTCATTTCATTTATGCTTGACATCCACACGAAAGAACACGGGTACACCGAATTTTTCCCTCCGTTTATCTGCCTTGATGAAACCTTCCGGGCAAGCGGCCATCTGCCTAAATTCAAGGCTGACCTTTATCAGATTCATAGGGAAGAGCCGGGCCCGGATTTATTCCTGGTGCCCACGGCCGAGGTGCCTCTGGCCAACCTCCACCGGGGCGAAACCCTGGAGGAAAAAGACCTGCCCTTGGCCTATACGGCTTTCACCGCCTGCTTTAGAAGCGAAGCCGGCAGTTACGGCAAAGACATCCGGGGACTCATCCGCAACCATCAATTCAATAAAGTGGAGCTTTTCCGCTACAGCCTGCCGGAAAAATCAATGGAAGAACTTGAAACCATGACGCGCCAGGCCTGCGTCATCCTAGAGAGACTGGGCCTTGCCTACCGGGTTATGGCCTTGTGCGCCTTTGACCTGGGTTTCGCCTCGGCCAAGACCTATGATCTTGAGGTCTGGATGCCCGGCGAGAAAAAATGGCGGGAAATATCCTCGTGTTCCAACTGCCTGGATTTCCAGGCAAGACGCGCTGACATAAAAGTCAAGCGCAGTAACGGCAAAAGAGAATTCCTCCACACCCTGAACGGCAGCGGCTTGGCTGTGGGCCGGACTTTTGCCGCGATCCTGGAGAATTATCAACAGGCTGACGGCCGGGTTGCGATCCCGCAAGCCCTGCGGCCTTACACCGGTTTCGAACATGTCTGAAAAAAAAATCTCTCTTATCGGTTTTACCGGCACCGGCAAAACAGAGGCGGGAGGGCTTTTGGCCGGGCTTTTGCGCGTTGAATTTATTGATCTTGACAAAGCCATTGAGGCCAAACAGTCCCTTTCCATCACGGAAATATTCGCCAAGCACGGGGTTGAAAGCTTCCGCGCCGCGGAAAGCGAGGCATTGTCGGCCTTGTTGGAGCAAGACAAGGCCCTGGTTGTCTCAACAGGCGGCGGAACATTAAGCCGGCCGGCCAACCGCACCAGGCTCAAAAACATGACCACCGCGGTCTGGCTTAAAGCCAAGCCCGAGACCATTTGGCGCCGCGTCCAGGGCAAGCCCTATGTGGCGCCTCTTTTTTTCACCAGGCCGGACCCCCTGATGGCTATTCAAGTCGAGTTGGGCCGCCGCCGGCCCCACTACGAAGAAGTGGCCCGCCTGAGCGTTCAAATTGACGGCAAAACTCCGGGGCAAGTCGCCCAGGAAATCTATGAAGCGATACAATAGTATATGCGGCGATAAATTCGTTGCGGGTTTGGCCGTATCCCCCGTAGCGGAGAGGAGGCTCCGTCCCGCCAAGGGCGGGATGGAGGGGAACCACGGGAGGGTTCCCAGCGGGGTGCGGGGAGGACGGACAAACCCGGAACGAATTTATCGCCATGTCTAATAGAGGTGCAAAATGATTCAAAAAACAAGAATAAAAAATCTTCAGGAAAAAATGCGCGAAACGGCCCTGGATGCTTTTGTCGTGACCTATCCGGCGGACCTTACCTATTTGACGGAACACTCGGCAGCCGAAGGCTACTGGCTGGTTGTTTCGCAGAGGGGATATTTTATCCTCACCAACAAAATGTTCGAGGGAATATTCGTGGATATGGGCGTTGCCAGGCGCTTGATGCGCGTGCGCATGGATTTCAAGCCCCTGCTTGAAGACCTGGTCAAAAAGTTCCGCTGGAAAAAAATCGGCTTTGACGGCGAATGGGCCCCTTACAACCTGGGTAAATATTTCACAGACAAGGGCTTCAAGGCCTTCACCAGGTATTTTGACGATTTAAGGATGACTAAAGATGAAGAAGAAATCCAAAAAATCCGCGAGGCCTGCCGCATCGCCGCGCGCACCGTGGCTATGGCCGCGAAAAAAATAAAACCCGGGGTAAGCGAAAGAGACCTCATGCTCTTTATCGAGCGCGCCATGAAAGATCAGGGCGCGGAACGCAATTCCTTTGATCTTATCATCGGCAGCGGCCCGAACTCCGCCATACCCCATTACAAGACAGGGGCAAGAAAATTCAAAAACGGCGACGCGGTGATCGTGGACATCGGCTGTGTCTGGCAGAATTACTGCTCGGACATCACTAGGACTTTTTTTGTCGGCAAAAATCCGGGCGCTCTGTACCGCAAAATCTATTCCATTGTGGAACGGGCGCAAAAAGCCGGAGTCGCGGCGGTGCGCTCCGGACTCGAAGGCCGGCAAATTGACCGCGTCTGCCGCGAATTGATCGAAAAAGAGGGCATGGCCGATAATTTCACGCACGGCACCGGCCACGGCCTGGGACTGGAAATCCACGAAGCGCCTTGGGTGCGCAAAAACAGCGACAACATCGTCAAGGCCGGCTCCGTCATCACCATCGAACCGGGCATCTATCTGCCGGGCAAGCTTGGAGTCAGAATCGAGGACACGGTTTTAGTCGGCGACAACGGAGCTCAGATTCTGACAAAACCATGAAAATTTTCCCGGGTAAAATTTTCGTCTGTCGTCTGTCATCTGTCGTTTATCGTTTTGCGACCAACGACCAACGACCAACAACGAACGCGCCGAGGGGCGGAGCAAGGAGGCGCCGTGGTCATTGAAGCGGTTGATTTAAGGCCGGGCTCCATTTTTGAGGAGAACGGCCGGTATTTCAAGGTCCTAAAATTCCAGCATCACCGGATGAGCCAGTCGGCCGCGGTCTGCCGGACAAAGCTCAGGGATTTAAAATCAGGCGCGGTCATGGAAAAAAGCTTTCGCTCCTCCGACCGGCTCAAAACCCCGGAGGTGGTCAAGAGGCCCAAAACCTTCATGTATTTTGACGAAAGCGGGGCCCATTTTATGGACATGGAAACATATGAAACGGCAAGTTTTCCCAAAGAAAAAATCGGCGAGGCTGGGCAATTCTTGACGGAAAATCTCGCGGTCGAGGGGCTTTATATCGCCGGAGAGCTTTTGGATATTCTGCTTCCCTCGAGCGTGGCCATTAAGGTCGTCAGCGCCCCGCCGGGCATCAGGGGGGATTCGGCCACCAACCCGACCAAGCCGGTCACCTTGGAAAACGGGGCCACGGTCCAAGCCCCGGTTTTCATCAAAGAAGGGGACTTAATAAAAATTGACACCCTGACCGGAGACTACGTGGAACGCGTCGCCAAATAATTTATATGGATTTGGCTTTGGAAGTTCTCGAATGGGCCAAGGGAAAAGACGACCTGGCGGAAATCTTCTACGAAAATAAAACCGGACCGGCCCCGGTCCTGCTGCATTCGGTTTTTGAGCCGGGGCCCCAAGCCTCGGCTCAAAAAAACGGCAAGATTTTGGCTGCCCTCAACTCGCCGGCCATCGGCCGGCTTGCCCTGGAAAAAGACAAGACCAGGCCCGGCTGCGCCGTGCAAAAAGGAGAAAAACTTGGGTGCGTGGCCGGCGAGGACGAAACCATGCCGGTGGTGGCGCCCTTCAGCGGCAAAATCATTCAATCGTCGGCCAAGGATGGCCAAAACATAGGTTACGGCGACGCCATTCTTCTTGTGGAAATCAATAAAAAATGAACTGCGATTCAGACAGTAGGGGAGCTGCCCTTGCCCCCAGACCCGGGAACCAGTCCCGGCGGTTCCCCCGCCCTGCTGGGCGGGTCCCCCTCCGCTACTGGGTTCAAGGGCAGCTCCCCTACTGTCTGAATCGCAGATAAGCAGATAAAATGAAGGTGCTGGTCGCCAATCGCGGCGAAATCGCGGTCCGGGTCATCAGGGCTCTCAAGGAGATGGACTTGGGGTCGGCGGCGGTCTATTCGGAGGAAGACAAAGACTCTCCCCACCGGGCCTTGGCCGATGAATCGTGGTGCATCGGCCCAGCCCCAGCCAAAGAAAGCTATCTTCATGCCGGAAGAATTATCACCGCCGCCAAATTGGCCGGAGCCGGGGCCATTCATCCGGGATACGGCTTTCTCGCGGAAAACGACGCTTTCGCCGGGGCCTGCGAAAAAGCAGGTATAACTTTTATCGGCCCCAAGGCCTCGGTCATGAAAAAATTGGCCGACAAGCTGGCCACTAAAAATTTATTGGAAGAATCGGGGGTGCCGGTCATCCCCGGGGGCGGGGAAGCGCTTTCAGATGTCAGGCAGGCTGCTCTCCAGGCCGAGACCGCCGGTTATCCTGTTTTGCTCAAGGCTGTCTTCGGCGGAGGAGGAAGGGGCATCACCCTTATTCGTGACGCCGGGGAGCTTAACCATAATTTCGAGATCGCCAAATCCGAATCAAAGGCCGCCTTCGGCAAAGATCTTCTTTACATGGAAAAATTTCTTGACAATGCCCGGCACATCGAAGTCCAAACAGCCGCGGATATTGACGGCCACGCCGTTGCTTTCACGGAGCGCGACTGCACCATCCAGCGGCGCAACCAAAAGCTTTTGGAAGAAAGCCCCTCGCCGTTTGTCGGCGAGGCGACGCGCCAAAAGCTTCTCGCGGCCGCCTCGGCCGCGGTCCAAACCTGCGGCCTGACCGGCTTGGCCACGGTTGAATTTCTTCTTATGCCCGACCGGCAGACGTTTTATTTTATGGAAATCAACAAGCGCATCCAGGTCGAGCATCCGGTGACCGAAGAGCTTTTGGGCATTGATTTGGTGGCGATGCAGATTTCCCTGGCCATGGGGTCAGGTCCCGCTCCGCAGCCCCATTCCGGAGGTCTGGGACGTTTGGAGTCCCATAGGGAAGCGACGAGCTTCGGGGACGGAGTTGGGGTCAGAGGCCCTGGCGGGGCCCCGGCATCAGAACCGACAGTTTTATCGCGCCCTATCTAACCATAGGGACCAGCTATGACAGTTTGATCGCCAAGATCATAGCCACCTCCTCAAACGGCAGAAATGGGGCCATCCGCCGCCTGCAGCGGGCCCTCGAGGAAACCGTTATCGGAGGCATTGCGACCACCATCCCCTTCCACCGGCGGCTTTTGGCTGAGCCGGCTTTTTCCGAAGGCAAAGAGTGGTTTTCTGCGAGGTTTATTGAAACATGGACTCAAAAACAAAAATTCAACTGATTCAAAGGCGTTTCGGGGAAAGCCAGGCGCTTTTAAAAATCCTTTCGCTTGATCTGTCCGCAATAAAGGTTATTGTTCGAATCAGCGAGGAAATCATCAGGAGGCTGCGCGCGGGCAGCCTTGTCGCTGTCTTCGGCAACGGCGGCTCCGCGGCCGATGCCCAGCATTTCGCGGCCGAGCTCATCGGCGGCTACGCCAATCACCACCGCCGGGCCCTGAACGTTCTGGCCCTTTCCACCAACACTTCGGCTTTGACCGCCATCGGCAATGATTACGGTTACGACGAAGTGTTCAGCCGCCAAATCGAGGCGCACGGCAAAAAAGACGGCCTGGTCATCGGCATTTCCACCAGCGGCAACTCGAAAAACATCTTAAAAGCGTTTAAAAAAGCCAAGGGGATGGGAATGTTGTGCGTGGGCCTGACCGGGGCCCGCGGCGGCAAAATGAAAGACGCGGCCCACATCATATTCAGGGCGCCATCCGAGAGTACCCCCAGAATTCAGGAAATTCATATAAACACAATTCACGCGATCTGCGAAATCGTTGAACGGGAACTTTTTGGGTAAAAAAATCAAAAATCGCAAATCGAAAATAATCCGCTCCACGGCCGAACTTAAAAAAATACGCCGCCGCTTTAAACAGCAGGGTAAAACCGTGGTTTTCACCAACGGCTGTTTTGATCTGCTCCACGGCGGCCATGCCAGGCTTTTAGAATCAGCCAAATCATTGGGCGACATTCTCATTATTGCCGTCAACTCTGACGGCTCGGTCCGGCGCCTTAAAGGCAAAGGCCGGCCCATTGTAGCCCTCAAGCATCGCCTTGAGCTTGTCGCGGCCCTGGAAGCGGTTGATTACGCCGTGCCTTTCAGCTCAGACACGCCGGAACGTCTCATCATCGCCCTGCGGCCGGACATCCTGGTCAAGGGCCGGGACTGGCCGGCAGATGAAATCGCCGGCCGCCAATTCGCCGGCCGGGTCGTGCGCCTCAGGCTTGTCCCCGGCCTTTCCACCACGGCGCTTATAGAAAAAATCAGACGATCGTCCCCCTCACCCTCCCCTCTCCCCGCTATGCGGGGCGAGGGAAAGAAAGAGCGGTCGCGACTGGCAAAATTGCCGTCAGGCGCGCCAATTGTTAAAATGACACCATGCAAAAACAAGCGACATTGGTTCTTATCAAGCCGGATGGGCTGAAGAAATCCTTGACCGGCAACATCATGAGCAAGCTGGCCGAGTCCAAGCTCGTCATTATCGGCGCCAGGGTGGCGCGGCCGGACAGAAAGCTGGTGGAAATTCATTACCAGCATCTCAAGGACAAGCCTTTTTTCAGCGGTCTGGTTGACTATCTTCAGGGCAAGCTCCACGGCGAGCCTTATGACCGGGTTTTGGCCTTCGTTTACTACGGGGAAAACGCCATTGAAAAAGTGAGAAAAATAGTCGGGGCCACCAATCCAGAGGAGGCGGAGCCGACGACCATCCGCGGCTCTTACGGCCGGATCATGACCTCGGGGCTTTTTGAAAATGTGGTTCATGCCTCATCGGACCCGGCCGACGCCGAGCGCGAAATCAAGCTTTGGTTCAAACCGGATGAACTGGTCGTTGACCTTTATCCCGCAAAACCCTGCGCCCACAACAATCAGCCGGCTCTTGATTGGGCCTAACTGGCTGGGACTTTCGGCCCATAAGCAAACTGGGTCTTAGGTCTCATGCCGCGTCAGCCTTCATATCTTAAACTTTAAGTAATCATGTTATCACGAGCCCGGAACTGGGTTATATTAACTTTTACGGCCGTAAGCTTTTTTCTGCCGAGTTGCGGCACTATTTCAACCTTCCAGACCGGGAAAACCATTCCCAGGGGGAAATTCTCTTTCGGCATGGGCACTTCCTTCGGCCTGTTTAGGACAAAATCTCACATGGTCGGCTTTCCTCTGGAGCTGGCCTACGCCGCGGCTGAGGTTAACGCCGGCTATGGCCTGCTGGAATTTTTGGATATCAATGTTAAGGCCGTGGCCGGTCCTCCCATAAACACGGACGACGAGTCCAAGTCTTTGAGCAAATATCTAAAGGGCGCCGCTTTAGTGGGCGGCGGCTCGGCGCGCTTGGCTTTGGCCCAGGAACGATGGGGATTCCCTCTTTCCATCGCGGTCGGCTCAGGCTACTACACCGGCTCCATGCAGGAAACGCGCACCAACCTTCAAAACGTCGAGACCCACCGCAAGCTCACGGAAACAGTGGACCGCGTTATTTTCGTCAATGTCTCGCGCGATATCTGGTCATGGCTGACCCCTTATGGGGCCTACAAGTTCTACAAACGCTTGACCAACAACCACACATGGGAGAATCAACAGCTGACCAGTAAGGAAGCGATCAACGACAAGCTCGAAGGCTACGGCGCCGGCGTCAGCTTTAACGTGGGCAAAGAGCGCAACACTCACATCATGTTCGAGGTTGACGAACTCAAGGACACCGACGAACCGGCCAAACACTATCAAAAGCAGGCCGGCATGGGCATCAGCGTAGAATTCTAAAGTCTGAAGCGCGAAGTCTGAAGACTGAAAATGGAAAACCACTCGGCCCTGGCGCCTTTTAGAACGCCGCTGTTTGTCAGCCTGGCGTTTTGTTGTTTGATCCTTCCTATTCTTTGGCGGCTCGGTATTTTTGAAAAAAATCCGCTTGCGGCGCCGCAGGCCGGGCCCCAATATGTTCTTGTCGAGGGGCG
>JACQWW010000094.1 GCA_016209025.1 Elusimicrobiota bacterium
CAATGCCTTCCTTCATCAATTCATCGCATTCTTTTGAAAGAACGTCGTCAGGATCGCCAGGGCCGCCCAAAGAAAGATTGATCACCTGGGCTCCGGAATAAGCGGCCCAGGAAAGGCCGGCCAGGACTATGTCGTCGGTTGTTCCCCCTTTGTCGAAAACCTTGGCGATGAGAAGCCCGGCTTGTGGCGCCGCGCCTCTATATTTCAAGCCGGCTCCGGCAATGATGCCGGCGACGTGGGTGCCATGGCCGACTTTGTCGGGAGGGAAGGGCTTAGGGCTGAGGGCTGAGGGCTTAATGAGATTGCCACGCCCCGACTTCGTCGGGGCTCGCAATGACAAACCGTCCCTGGTGAAATCCTTATAAGCTTGGATGCGGCCGGCGAAATCAGGATGATTAACGTCAATGCCGCTGTCAACCACGCCGACTAAAATGCCTTTGCCGGTGAAACCGGCGTTCCAGACTTCAGGCACTTGCATCAAAGGGACGCTTTGATGAAGCAGTAAATAGACGGGTTTTACCGGGGCTGTTTTAACGCCCTGTTTTTCAAGGTCTTTTTTAAGCGAAGCGAGCCTGGCTTGGGGCGCTTCAATAACAGCGCAATTGATTCTTTTATGAGTTTGCCGCACCCGGGCCTTGTGCTTGGCCAGAAACGCCGGATCCAAGCCGCCGTCCGCGGCAACCTCATGGGCTTTCTTGGCGTCCTTGACTGAAGCCAATGCGTGAACGCTTTCAGAAATTTTTGTTTTAGCGGGAAAAACAAAAAGTCTGGAAGGTTTTTTGAAGGGCACTTACGACTGGCCTGTTCTTAATTTAGCCTGCTCCATAGCAAGCTGGCTGACATGGGAAAGGGCTTTGGCGCCCGAGGCTCCTTCGATGGCTTTGACCGCGATATCCTGAACCTGCTTCTTGGCTTCTTCGAGCCGCTGTCCCAGACTTTCGATCTGGCTTAACTGTCTGGCCGCTGTTTCTTCAAGAGACTTAATTTTGAGTTCAGAGAGTCGTCCTTCTGCTTGCGCGTCTTTTTGGAGCATCAGGGTCTGCTGGGCGTGCTTGGCTTCCAGGGCCTTGGTTGCTTCGGCCATGGCCAAGTCCCTTTCTTTCTTAATCTGTTGGGGAAAATCAGCCGCCTCTTTCTTGAGCCGGTTAAATTCCTCTTCCTTTTCCTTGAGAGCCGCCTCGCGGCCTTGCCAGCTCTTTTCCAGGATTTCCTGCTTTTCCTTGTTCTTACGTTCCTGAAGCCTTACGGATTCTTCGTACGCGTCATGTTCTTTTAGGCGCGCATTGTTTCTCTGGTAATCGTATTCTTCTTTTTCCCGTTGGCGCTGTTTTTTTAGATTCTCCTCGTATTCTTTTTGTTCTTTCTCCCGCTCCTCTTGTTCCTGGATCCACTGAGCGCGGGTTTGGCTGATTTCAGTTTCCAGGGCTTGTTTTTTTTGACCATATTCTTCCACAAGCTGATCAATGGCTGTGGCGGTAATGTCTATTTTGTGGAGTCTTTCCAGTTCCTTGTGTTCAAGAGAGACCGCTTCACGCAGCGTGGTCAAAAGATCCGTTTCGCCGACGAGTTTGGAAGAAAGCTCGGAAAGCGTTTTTGTCACCTCGACTCCCAGGGAAGAAATCTTTTGAACAACCCCCTCCGGCGTGACCTCTTTAACGGCTTCTTTGACTTCGACCTGCCTTTGCCGGGCCAGCTCCTCTGTTTTGGGGTTGAGTTCGCTTTTGTCTTGATCCAACTGCTCCTTGATCTTGTCAAATTCTTCCTGAACTTCGGCTTTAGACTTTTTAGAACGGCTCATGCTTGGCTTGGCGGGCATAATTCCTCCATCTTCCTTATGATTACTGCGCTTTCAGGCGCTTTTTCGTCGCGCCACGGGCGAGACTCTTCATGACCGACAATTATAATCATATCACTTTGTCTTATACCTGGCAAAAAAAATTAAGCCGCTGGACGAGCTATGCCGCTGGGGCGGCGGAAAAATATTTGGCCTGGGGATGGTGAAAAACCAGGGCGCTGACCGAGGCTTCGGGGTCCATCATGAAATTTTCCGTCAGCTTGACGCCGATGTGTTTTTCCGGCTCCAATAGTTCAAAAAGTTTTTTTTGGTCTTCCAGATTGGGACAGGCCGGATAGCCGAAGCTGTATCTTTTTCCCCGGTATTTGGCCTGGAATTTTTCCAACAAGGTCATGGCCGGCGGATCGGCAAAACCCCAAAGGCCGCGCAGTTTTTCATGAAGAAGCTCGGCGGATGCTTCGGCGCATTCAATGGCCAAAGCGGCCAGGGCATGGCTTTTAAAATAATCGCCCGATTCTCTCAGGCGTTCGGACTCCTGCAAAATCCCCTCCCCGCAGGTGACGACGAACAGGGCGAGATAGTCGCAATGAAACGGCGGAGCGGCGGAGCGGCGGAGCGGCGGAGCGGAAGGCGGCAAGCACATGGGACGGACGAAGTCGGCTAGGCATAAGCGTTCGCCGCCGGATTGGCGGGGGAAAATAAAACTCTTTAGCACGCGAAACGAACCCCTCACCCTGCCCTCTCCCCCGCTCCGCAGAGCTTCGAGGGCGGAGATATGGCCAGAGGCCATGGCCGCCTCAAGGGGAGAGGGAAGAGA
>JACQWW010000098.1 GCA_016209025.1 Elusimicrobiota bacterium
ATTTTCGAGTGGTAGCGGTCAAGGTACCTTGACAAGGCGATGATGAGAGCGAGTTTGGCAAGTTCGGAGAATTGAAAACCAAAGGGCCCAATATAAAGCCAGCGCTTGGCGCCTCCCAGGGTTTTTCCAATCAGCAGGGTCAAAACAAGGCCGGCCAGCGTTGCGCCGTAAAGCAGAAACCAGGTTTTTCTCCAAAAGTCGGGGGCGATTTCACTGGAGGCGTAAAGCAGGGCAAGGCCCGCGGATAGAAAGGCCAAATGGCGCTTAAGATAGACGTAAGGATCGTGGAAACGGTTGCTGGCTAAAATGGCGCTTGAGGAAAAAACCATGATAACGCCCAAAAGAATGAGGGCGCTGAAGGCGAATAAAAGAAGAGGGTCGGTTTTGGGCAGATGTTTTTTCATAGGATAATTCATATTCTATCAGACGGGAGGAGTTATGGTGAAAATTGCGGTGGTTCTTGCAGGGTGCGGAGTTAAAGACGGCTCGGAAATTCACGAAGCAGTGCTCGGGGTGGCAGCCATTGACAAGCTGGGCGCTCAAGCCGTGTTTTTTGCGCCGGATAATGCCCAAGCGGACGTGGTTGATCATGTCAGCGGCCGGGTGACAGGCGAAAGGCGCAATATTTTGATTGAAGCGGCCAGAATAGCCCGCGGAGCAATTAAGCCCTTGCGCGAGGCCAGGGTTAATGATTTTGACGCGGTGATTTTGCCGGGCGGTTACGGCGCGGCCAAAAACTTATGCACTTGGGCCAGGGACGAGGCCCGATGCCGGGTTGATCCTGAGCTTGAGAAGTTTTTAAAAGAGATGAATGCCGCGGCTAAACCTATCGGCGCCGCCTGCATCGCCCCGGTCATTTTAGCGCGTGTTTTCGGGAATCTTAATCCGACGATCACCATTGGTTCGGACGCGAAGACAGCCCAGGCGATCGAGGCTATGGGGGCGCGCCATCAAAACGCCTCGGCCACAGAAGTGGTCGTAGACCGCAAAAATAAAATCGCCACCACGCCTTGTTATATGCTGGCGACCCGGATCGGCCAGATAGCCGAAGGCATGGAGGGCCTGGTCAAGGCTGTGCTGGAGATGGCTTAAGCAATGGGGTCAGGTCTTCATTTGTCATTTGTTAGCAGGGACTTGAAGGCAGCTAAAGGTTTGTTGCAACAAATGACAAATGAAGACCTGACCCCATTGCCGGGGCTTAAAAACTTTTTAAGTTGTTTTTAGTTTAGTTTGTGGTAACCGCGCAGGTCCTGATATTGGTCCTGGTCCAATCACTGCCGTTGGAGCGATATCGGGCGATGAGTTTGTATTTGCCGGCTTTGGTCGGCGACCAATCGTACCAATGATACCCCACGCTTGTCCGGCAGGTCTGCCAGTCGCTGCTGTTGACCGAGACTTGGACTTCGGTGGCATGAGGAGCTCCCACGCGCACCGTGTACTGGCCCAGCTTGATCGCCTCGCCTTCCGCAGGAAAGTCAATGGCCGCATTGGGCGTGTCAGCTGTTTCCTTTTTCGTCAAGGAAATGGTTTTGACGGTTTCGGTTCTTGTCAGAAGTGAACCTTTTCTTGGCATTTGTTTTTACCTCCGTTTACGACGAGAATGACAATAAAACCAGTTTTCATTATACATAAAACAAAGCTGTCAAGACCCCGGTTTATCGTCGGAAGCAGAACTTCCCCAAAGGGGTAAGTTCTGAAGTCTGAAGCGCGAAGTCTGAAGTCTGAAAAGGGAATAACCTGTTTTTTTCATACTTCAAGCTTCAGACTTAAGACTTTAGAAATTCCTTCGGGGAATTTCTGCGTCGGAAGCAGAGACCGGTTGTCAGGCGTTTTTAAAGAAGACGACAGCCAGGGGCGGCAGGGTCACTTCCAATGACCAGGGTTTGCCATGACAGGCGAGAGCCTGGGCCTGGACGCCTCCGGCGTTGCCCAGTCCGCTGCCCCCGTATTCTTTGGCGTCGCTGTTTAAAACTTCCTGCCAAAAGCCGTCCTTGGGCGCGCCGAGGCGGTAATCGTGCCTGGGAACAGGCGTAAAATTGCATACGATCAGGATGAATTCGCCAGCGGCTTTGCCTTTGCGGATAAAAGCAAGAATGCTGTTGTCCGCGTCATGGCAGTCAATCCATTCAAAGCCGGCCGGCTCGCAGTCTTTTTCGTGCAGGGCTTTTTCACCGCGGTAGAGGCGGTTGAGATCAGCCACCCATCTTTGGATGCCCTGATGCGGGCCCCACTCAAGCAGATGCCAGTCCAGGGATTCGTCATGCTGCCATTCCCGCCACTGGCCGAATTCACTGCCCATAAAAAGCAGTTTTTTGCCGGGCTGGCCGAACTGGTACCCGTAAAGAAGGCGCAGATTGGCGTATTTCTGCCATTCATCGCCGGGCATGGCCCCCAAGAGCGAGCCTTTGCCGTGGACCACCTCGTCATGAGATAAAGGAAGGACGAAATTTTCATGAAAAGCGTAAAGCATGCGGAAGGTGATGTCGTTTTGGTGATACTTTCTATGAACCGGCCCCTTCCTGAGATACTGGAGAGTGTCGTGCATCCAGCACATGTCCCATTTCAAGCCGAAACCCAACCCCCCTAAGTAATTCGGCCGCGAGACCATTGACCAATCCGTGGATTCCTCGGCAATGGTTTGCACGTCAGGATAATTTTTATACACCTCTTCATTCAATCGCCGCAGAAAATTAATGGCATCTATATTTTCCTTGCCGCCGTATTTATTCGGCAGCCAATCGCTGCTGCGGCGCGAATAATCCAGATAAAGCATGGAGGCGACCGCGTCAACCCGCAAGCCGTCGGCATGATATTTGTCCAGCCAGAAAAGGGCGCTGTTTAAAAGAAAGCCGCGGACCTCGTTGCGGCCGTAGTTGAAAATGGCGCTTTTCCAGTCCGGATGATAACCCAAGCGCCGATCCTGATGTTCGTATAAATGCGTGCCGTCAAAATAAGCCAGGGCATAATCATCCGTGGGAAAATGGGAAGGCACCCAGTCAAGGATGACGCCGATGCCGGCTTGGTGGAGCTGATCAATAAGATACATGAAATCCTGCGGCGTTCCATAGCGGCTGCTTGGGGAAAAATAACCGGTGGTTTGGTAGCCCCATGAGCCGAAAAAGGGGTGCTCCATGACCGGCAAAAATTCAACGTGGGTGAAACCCGTCTTCAATACGTGGTCGGTAAGCTGATGGGCGATTTCCCGGTAGTTCAGGGAGCGGCAGGCGTCTTGCGGCACCCGCTTCCAAGACCCCAAATGAACTTCATAGATGCTCATCGGCGCGGTCAGGCGGTTTTTTTCATGCCGGGTTTTCATCCATGGCGCGTCGTTCCATTGATAAGCCAAATCCCAGACGATCGAGGCTGTTTTCGGCGGAGTTTCGCTGGAAAAGGCGAAGGGATCGGCTTTTTGCACCCGGTACCCGTTGAACCGCGAGTGGATATGGTATTTATAAAGGGCGCCGTGCCCTATCCCCGGGATAAAACCTTCCCAAATGCCGGCATTGTCTCTAGGCCGCAAGGGATGGCTTCTTTTGTGCCAATGGTTAAAATCGCCCATAACCCAGACCTCGTCCGCATCAGGGGCCCAGACCGCGAAATAGGTTCCATCCATATCATGGGCCTTGATTAAATGAGATCCGAGCTTATGGTAAAGCCGGAAATGGTTTCCTTCATTAAAAAGATGCAGGTCGTCTTTGGTCAGGAGGGTTGTGTCGTGGCGGACTTGTTTCATTTTTCCTTGATGGAAAGAATGCGCAGGGCAAGATAAGCCGCATTTTTGGCGCCGCCGATGGCCACTGTGGCTACCGGCACGCCCGCGGGCATTTGGACCGTGGAAAGAAGGGCATCGAGGCCGTTGAGAGGCCCTGAGGAAAGCGGCACCCCGATGACCGGCAGGGTCGTATTCGCGGCAGCAGCCCCGGCTAAATGGGCGGCCAAGCCTGCCCCGGCGATGATAACGCGGATTCCCCGTCCCCGGGCCCCTTTGGCAAACTTAGCGACTTCATTGGGTTGGCGGTGCGCGGATAAGACCCTTGTTTCAAAAAGAAGGCCGCGCTCCCGCAAAACAGCGCCGGCTTGATCCATGACCGGCCGGTCCGATTCACTGCCCATTAAAATGGCGATAACAGGCTTTTGTGCTTTTTTCATCAAGACAATTTTATAATTATGGGAACCTTTCGTAGTTGACGTATCAACTATTTTTAACTTGAAAATTATTTCCGGAGCTCAAACAGGCGTTGACCGCGCCGCCTTGGACGCGGCTATGGAAGCCAGCCTGCCCCACGGCGGCTTTATCCCTAAAGGCCGTTTGGCTGAAGACGGCCGTATATCGCCCAATTACCGCCTTACCGAAACCGCGGAATCCGACTACGCCCTAAGGACCGAATTAAACGTGATGGCCGGCAAAGCCACTCTTATTATCCATCACGGTTCGATGTCAGGGGGAACAAAATACACGGCTTGGCTTGTGCGCAAACATAAAAAACCGGCCTGCCTGATTAATTTGGAAAAAACAGGCTTCCAGGAAGCTGTTCGGGAAATTATCGCCTTCTTGACCCGGATCAAGCCCGCGGTGCTTAATGTGGCAGGCCCCAGGGAATCCACCTGCCCGGGAATTTACGAGCAAACAAAAGCCATATTGTTGCAAGTCTTCGCGAAAGACGATTGAGATGATTAAGGCGGCCCCCTCTCGCTCCATCGCTCCATCGCTCCATCGCTCCATCGCTAATTCTTTTTGGGGAACCACCTGGAAAAAATTTAAAAGCCAGGCTGGGCGGCTCATCCGTCCCGGTGACCGGATTTTGGTTTTGGTTTCAGGCGGACCCGATTCGACGGCCCTGGCTTATTGGATGCATCTTCTTTCTAAAAACATAAGGTTTTTTTGGGCCATCGCCCATTTCGATCATCGCTTGAGGAAAGAATCGGCCAATGAAGCCGCGGCCGTGGGCCGGCTGGCGGAAAGTCTCGGCGTGCCGTTTTATTTAAAGCGTTTCGATGCCGGAGGTTTTGCCGGAAAACGCCGGCTCAGCCTGGAAGACGCGGACAGAAAATTGCGTTATCAGGCGGCGCTTTTTTTGGCCGGAACCCGGCGCTTTAACAAAGTGGCCGCGGCCCATACTCTTGACGAGCAGGCGGAAAGCGTTCTTCTAAACATCATCCGCGGAGGATCGCTATCGGGACTTTTAGGGGCGCGGCGCGTGCGCCCGATTATCAAAGGTTCTAAAATTTTATTAATTCGCCCGATGATCCGCATTCCAAAGTCCGAGGTTCTCAATTTTTTGCGGCAGGCGGGCATTGCCTATTTTGACGATCCTATGAACCATGATCCGCGCTTTTTGTGATGCCGCCTCCGCTATGAGATTCTGCCCAAGCTCCTCGATCTTCATCCCGGAGCGATCGAGCATCTGGCTGGTTTGGGGGAAAAATTGAATAAAACGCATGCCCTGCCGGACATGCGTTTTATATCACCCCAGCGAAAGCAGGGGTCCAGAAAATTCTAAAATAGTTTACCGCGATGATTACAAAAACAAAACGCGTTAAAACCGGTTATCCCGAATTAGCGAACGTGCTTTTTTCAAAGCCGCAGATCGCCAGGCGCGTGGGCGAGCTGGCCAGGCGGATAAACGCGGATTATACGGGCAGGAAGCCCGTCATTATCGGCATGCTCAAGGGGAGCTTCATGTTCATCGCTGATTTGCTGCGGCAGATAAAAATTCCGGTCGAGCTTGATTTTTTATGCGTTTCTTCTTACGTGGGGGAGACTTCCAGCGGCATGATTAAAATGAACTTCGACATTAAAGCTGAAATTTGCGACCGCGACGTCATTTTGATTGACGATATCGTTGATACCGGTTTTTCTTTGGCCTGGGTAAGAAAGCACATTATGGCCCGCCAGCCGAAAAGTCTTGAAATTTGCGTTTTGCTTGATAAAGCCGCCAGGCGGAAAGTTTTTGTGCCGGTCCGCTATACCGGATTTACGGTCCAGGACGCGTTTTTGGTCGGGTACGGTCTTGACTATAACGAGCGTTACCGGGAACTGCCGGTGATCGGCACCCTCAAAAAAGAAAACCTATGAAAATTTCAAGGAGGCGCCGGTGGACATGAAAACCGGACGTCAGCTTATTTTGTGGCTTCTTGTTTTTATTTTTGCCTTTATCATCATTCAAAGCGTTCAAAAGTTTTCAGCGCACGATGTCCTTGCTTATTCGCAATTCAAGAAGCTTCTGGCCGACGGCCGGGTGGAAAACGTGGTCGTCAGAAACGACTCTATTCGCGGGTTTTACAAGGACAATGAAGGCAAATCCCGGCAATTCCGCACTGTGGCGCTGTCCGATCCAAAACTGGTTGAGACCCTTGAAGCGGCTAATGTGAAATCTTTCGAGGGCGAGCAGGAGAAGGGCTGGCTGACGTCGCTGTTGCTTAATTTCGGATGGATCATTCTCTTTTTCGGGGTCTGGTGGTTTCTTTTCAACCGGCAGATGCAGATGGGAGGCAGACAGGCCCTTTCCTTCGGCCGCAGTAAGGCCAAATTGGCCGACTCGAAAAAACAAAAAACAACTTTTCAGGATGTTGCGGGATGCAAGGAGGCAAAAGAGGAACTCGAAGAGATAATTGATTTTCTGAAGAATCCGCAAAAATACCAGAAATTGGGCGGCAAAATTCCCAGGGGGGTGCTGCTTTACGGACCTCCGGGAGCCGGCAAGACGCTTTTGGCCAGAGCGGTCGCGGGCGAAGCGGGCGTGCCGTTCCATACTTCTTCGGGCAGCGAGTTCGTCGAGATGTTCGTGGGCGTCGGTGCGGCCCGGGTCAGGGACCTTTTTGAGCAGGCCAGAAAAAGCACCCCGGCCGTTGTTTTTATTGACGAGCTGGATGCCGTGGGCCGCTACCGCTTCGCCGGCATCGGAGGCGGACACGACGAACGGGAGCAGACGTTAAACCAGATTCTGGTCGAGCTTGACGGCTTTGACAACAAAGAGGGATTGGTGCTGGTCGCCGCGACCAACCGGCCGGACGTGCTCGATCCGGCCCTTTTGCGGCCGGGGCGTTTTGACCGGCACATCAATGTGCCGCCGCCGGATTTAAAAGGCCGGGAGGAAATCTTGATAGTCCATGCCAAAAAAGTCAAGCTCGCCCCCGGCGTTGATTTTAAGACCGTGGCCCAAAGAACGCCCGGCTTTGTCGGTTCGGATCTGGCTAATGTGGTCAACGAAGCGGCGCTTCTTGCCGCGCGCCGCGACAAGCCTCACGTGACGATGACCGAAATGGAAGAGGCGATTGAGCGGGTCCTGGCCGGACCTCAAAGAAAATCGCGGCTGATTTTGGACCGGGAAAAGAAAGTCATCGCCTATCATGAGGCCGGGCATACCCTGGTGGCCAAAAGCATCCCGAATTGCGATCCCGTGCACAAGGTATCCATCATTCCGCGCGGCCCGGCTTTGGGCTATACCATGCAGCTTCCGAGCGAAGACCGGTATCTTACGACCAAAACAGAGCTTTTAAACAGGCTGGCTGTTTTGCTTGGCGGGCGCTGCGCCGAGGAGCTCGTCTTTGGCGAGGTGACAACCGGAGCCCAGGATGATCTTCTTAAAGCCACGGCATTCGCCCAGCGCATGATTACCGAATTCGGAATGAGCGAAGTGTTGGGTCCCGTCACTTACAAAAAAAGGGACGAGGAGGTCTTTCTGGGCCGCGATCTCGTGCGGTCTTACCAGTATTCGGACATGACGGCCGAAAAAATAGATGCCGAGATACGCGCCTTTGTCGAACAGGCCCGTTCCAGGTCGCGCAAGATTTTGGAAGCCGGAAAAACCGCCCTTGATCTTCTGGCCGCGAAACTGGTTGAGAAGGAAGTTTTGGACGCCCAGGAAGTAGATAGTCTCATCCGCTCGGCCCTTCCGCAATTTTTGCCGCAGCAAGCCTAATGCAGGGCAATGGGGTCAGGTCTTCATTTGTCATTTGTTGGCAGGAACTTAATGGCGGCCACAGTTTGTTGTAACAAATGACAAATGAAGACCTGACCCCATTGCCCGTTCCTAAGGTCATGGGCATCCTTAACGTCACCCCTGACTCTTTCTATGATGGCGGCATACATTACGAGCCGTCGTCGGCTTGGCATCGGTTCGAGGAGCTTGCCGCCGAAGGCGCGGATATCGTGGATATCGGCGCCGAATCCTCAAGGCCGGGTTCGGCAAGAATCAGCGAGGAAGAAGAGTTACGCCGGCTTCGTCCCCTCCTGGAGCAAATTCAAAAACGAACCTCGAACCCCGAACCCCGAACCCCGATTTTTCCAATGGTTTCCATTGACACCATGAAATCGCGCGTAGCGGCTGAAGCGGTTAAGGCAGGCGCGGTAATCATAAACGACATTTCGGCCCTACGCCACGACCCGGACGGCATGCTCGGAATATTGGCCGGCCATCCAAAAGTTTCGGTTGTCATCATGCACATGCGAGGCAAGCCGGAAACCATGCAGGCGGACCCAAAATATGAAGACGTGCTCGGCGAGATTGCGGCTTTTTTTGAAGAACGCCTGCGCTTTCTTGAAGCCGGCGGCGTTTCCGGCGAAAGAGTGATTCTTGATCCGGGCATCGGCTTCGGCAAGAAATTGGAACATAACCTCGAAATATTAAAACGTCTCGGCGAATTTAAAAAACGTTTCCATCAGCCGGTGATGATCGGCCCTTCGCGCAAATCATTTATCGGCATGATTTTGGACGGGGCCGCGCCCCATGATCGCCTGGAAGGATCGCTGGCCGTGGCTTTGTGGTGCGCCGAAAAGGGGGCTGACTATTTAAGAGTTCATGATGTGGCTGCAACAAAAAAGGCTCTTAAGGTTTGGAGCGCAATGAAAGGCAATGGGGTCAGGTCTTCATTTGTTGAGGGAAGGGGTCAGGTCTTCATTTGTCATTTGTTGGCAGGAACTTAATGGCGGCCACAGTTTGTTGTAACAAATGACAAATGAAGACCTGACCCCTTCCCAGCAAATAACAAATTCTTCTGGTCGTTGTCTTTCAGCCGGAAATCAGGGAAGCCCTGGCTGATTTGGGTAAAAGCCCTCTTCTGGCCAAGGTTCTATTCTCGGAGCAATTGGGTTTTTTAGACGAGCTTCTTGAGGCGGTTAAGGAATTTTCCGCAAAAAAAATCGGAGCCTTGATCGCCCTTGAACAGGATTCAGGGCTTAAAAATTATATTGCCAGCGGCATCCCGGTCCACGGCCAGATGACCAAGGAGCTTCTGTGCTCTATTTTTCATTCTTCGTCGCCCCTTCACGACGGAGCCGTCGTTATCGGTCCCGACGGCAGGCTTGCCGCGGCCAAGTGCCTTTTTCCCGTCACTCAAGATATGCAGATCGCCAAGGCCTACGGCATGCGCCATCGGGCCGCGGTCGGCTTGGCCGAAGTGTCGGACGCCATCGTCATCGCCGTTTCCGAGCAGACGGGACAGGTGTCTGTCGCCAGAAACGGCCGGCTTGATCCTGAGGTAAATTTAGAGGCGTTTTCCGCGGAGATCCGCTCGCTTTATCAGGTCAAGGCTAAGAAAAGCCTCCTGCGTTCAGCGAGCAGCCCGGCCGAGCCCCAGGCAGCCGGAGACCGCGGCCGCCGCACTTAAATGTCCGACCTGTCCGACCTGTCAGACCTGTCCGACATATGAATATTTTCGGCACGGACGGCATACGCGGCAAGCCTTTTGAATTTCCTCTTTCGCCGGCGATTTTGGGCCAACTGGGTCAGTTGTTTTCAAGGCTTCTGGCCAGAGAAATGCCGCGATATCCGCAGGGGTCCAGGCTCAATGCCGTCCTTTTTGCCAGAGACACGCGAACAAGCGGGCCGGATTTGCTTGAAGCGGTCAGCCGGGGTTTCATGGAAAACGGCTGGCAGGCGGCTGACTTGGGAATTTTGCCGACGCCGGCTCTTGCCTATCTTGTTCCAGCCTGCCGCGCTTCGCTCGGCTGCGTGATTTCGGCAAGCCATAATCCTCCCGAATACAACGGCGTCAAATTTTTTAATGCCGGGGGCCGTAAAATCCCGGAACAATGGGAAAGGGCCATTGAAAACTGGCTTCAGGTGGAAAAAGCGGCCGCCCGCCCCTCCGGCAGGCGCCGGCCCATTTTTTTGCCGCCTTCATTCGTGCCCGAGACGGCCCGGCGGCGTTATTTGGATTTTTTGCGGACTCAGATGGCGCCTGATCTTGATTTGCGCGGCTTAAAAATAGCGGTGGACGGCGCCAACGGAGCCGCGGCCCGTCTCCTGCCGGAATTATTGCGAAGCCTCGGCGCCGAAGTCGTCTGCCGCGGCGCCGGCAGCAGCGGCAGGAACATTAATGTCGCCTGCGGAGCCTTGCATCCGTCGGCTTTAAGCCGCTTGGTTTGCCGGACGCGCTGCCACATCGGCTTTGCCTTGGATGGAGACGGCGACCGCTTGATTGTCGTGGATGAAAACGGCCGGCCCATGGCCGGCGAATGGCTTTTGGCCACCATTGCCCTTGAGCGCCGGCGCCTGGGCGAAAAGGGTTCCGGGGCCCTAGTGACGACCCAGGTTTCCAATTTTGCTTTGCGCCGTTTTTTAGCCGGGCACGGCATCGGGTTTGTTGAGACCAAAGTCGGGGACCGCCGGGTTCTCGATGCTTTGGAAAAAGAGGATCTCGGCTTCGGGGGCGAGAATTCCGGACATTTTATCTGGCCTTATCTTTTGCCGAGCGCCGACGGCATGCTGGCTGCTTTGATCATTTCCCAAATGGTCGTGCGCCGGGGAAAAAAAACTTCGGCGGCCATAGCCTGTTTTCCTTTGACGGCCCAGGCAAGGCTTGAAGCGCCGTCCCCGGCCCAAAGGCCTCCTTTGGAGAATTTGCCGGTTTTTTTAAAGGAATTGGGAAAGGTGACCGAATATCTCGGCTCCAGAGGCCGCAGCCTTGTCAGATATTCCGGCACGGAACCGGTGCTTAGGATTCTGCTGGAAGGTGAGTTGCCGAAGGCCAGGCTCAATTCCATGGCTAAGGCGCTTAAGTCAGCTTATTTAAAAGCGGTAGAATGAGTCAGACCAGTCTGACCCGTCGGACATGTCAGACTAAGAAGAGGGGGTTGTAATGGTCAAACTTGGTGTTAATATTGATTATTTTGCCGTTTTAAGGCAAACCAGGCAGATTCCTGTTCCCGATTTGATTGAAATAGTCAAAATTTTAGGGGCTGGGGGAGCGGGCGCCATTGCCGTTCATATGCGCCAAGACAGGCGTTTTATCCAGGACGATGATTTGACGGATTTGAAACGTCACATCAAATCGCCACTGCATGTTTATGTGTCCGGAAGCTGGCCCCAAGGCGTGGCCGCGGTTTCCAAGGCCGCGCCGCACAGCGCATGCTTGATCTCGGAAAATGCCCGTGATTGCGGCCGGAGATTCAGCTTGGACATGCAAAGCCCGGCGGTTCAAAAAGAGGCCGGCAAAGCGATCGCCTTTATGAAAAAAAGAGGGGTAAAAACTTTTGTTTTCTTGGGACCGCAGGCTCCGGCCATCCGTCTGGCAAAAAAATTAGGAGCTGACGGCATTGAGCTTAATGCCTGGGATTGGTCGCAATCACCGGGCCGTTCGCGCCGGCAGTCCCTCCTTGAAGATCTTCATATCGCGGGCCGGTTGGTTCATGAATTGGGCCTCGAACTCAACATCAGCCACGGCATCGAGTACGACAATATCGCCGACATGGCCGGGATGACGGAGCTTTCTTTTATTTATGTCGGTTTTCCCGTGGCGGTGCGCAGTGTTTTCACCGGTTTGCCGACGGCTCTGGCCGAGATTTTTGAAGCCATCGGTCCCGGCGCGGAAATGACGATCAACGAATGAAAATTTTGCCGGGCAAAAATTTCGTTTGTCGTCGAACGATTAACGACGGCCAGGGCCTCCGGCCCAGTCTCCGTCCCCGAAGCACTGCGGCGCGGGACCAACGACTAACGACCAACGAGCCGAGTGAAGCGAGGCTTTTATGTGCGGCATTATCGGTTATATAGGCAGGCGCCAGGCAGGGCCAATTCTGCTTGAAGGCTTGAAGCGCCTGGAATACCGGGGCTATGATTCGGCCGGCGTGTGCGTTTTATCGTCCAACGGCAATTTGAGCATTGTGCGGGTTTTAGGAAAAATCGCGAAACTTGAAGAGCGCCTCAAAGCCGGCCTGCCTAACGGCACCGCGGGCCTAGGTCATTCGCGCTGGGCGACTCACGGCCGTCCTTCGGAAGAAAACGCCCATCCCCATACGGATTGCTCCGGCGAGCTCGTCCTTGTCCATAACGGCATCATTGAAAATTATCTGGAACTTAAGGAAGAGCTGATCCGCCGAGGCCACGTCTTTCGCTCGGAAACCGACACCGAGGTTTTGGCTCATCTTTTCGAGGAGGAGCTGCGTAGACTTCAGACTTCAGACTTCTCCGCCAAAGGCGGATCCGTCTCCGGCGGAAAACTTCAGACTTCAGACTTCAGACTTCAGACTTCAGATAAGGCGGTTTTGGCCGCGGTAAACCGGGTGACGAAAAAATTGCGCGGGGCTTATGCGATCGTCATTGCGGCCAAGCGCTGGGGCCGCCAGATCGTGGGCATACGCAAAGACTGCCCTTTGGTTATCGGCTGCGCCGACGGAGAGTCGTTTTTAGCCAGCGACGTGCCGGCTCTTCTGCCTTTTACCAAAAAAGTGATTTTCATGAACGACAACGAGGCGGCTGTTTTAAGGGAGGGCCGGGCGCCCCGCCTTTACACGACAACCGGCAAACCTGTTCATCGGGCGCCCCAGGATGTGCCCTGGGACCCGTTGATGGCGGAAAAAGGCGGATTCAAGCATTTTATGCACAAGGAAATTCATGAAGGGCCGCGGTCTTTTGAAGATACCTTGCGGGCCAGAACTTACGAAGAGAATTTAACTTCCCTTTTGGCGGAAATCGGCTTGACGCCGCAGAGCGCGGCTGATATCAGCCGGATTCAATTTTTAGCCTGCGGAACAGCGCATCATGCCGGCATGGTGGGCGAGTATTTGTTCGAAAAATGGGCCGGACTCGCGGCAAAAGCGGACATTGCCAGCGAATTCCGCTACAGCGCCAGAAATCTTCAGCCGGGCACGCTGGTTATCGCGGTCAGCCAGTCCGGGGAAACCGCCGATACTTTGGCCGCAGTGCGGATGGCCAAGAGCTGTAAAGGCGTTTTAACGGCCGGCATCGTCAACCAGATCGGATCCACCTTGACCCGCGAGACAGGAGGCACTCTTTACACCCGTTGCGGCCCGGAAATCGGCGTCGCTTCAACCAAGGCTTATCTGGCGCAATTGGCGGCGATTTATCTTTTAGCCTTGGCTTTCGGCAAAGCGCGGGGGAGCATTTCTTCGCGGGAATTCAGATCGTTAACTGAAGAACTGCTTGAACTGCCGCATAAGCTGAGGGTTGTTTTAGCGGGCCTTGAGCGGCCGGTTACCGAACTGGCCCGCGAATTCCAGGACTCCAAGGGATTTTTATATCTGGGCCGCCACGTTCTTTATCCCATAGCTTTGGAAGGGGCGCTCAAGCTCAAAGAAATTTCCTACATTCATGCCGAAGGCTATGCGGCCGGCGAAATGAAGCATGGGCCCATCGCCTTGATTGACCGGGAAATGCCGGTTTTTGTTTTTAATCCCAAGGGGTGCGGCCTTTATGAAAAAATGCGCTCCAACATCGAAGAAGCGCGCGCCCGGGGGGGAAGGATTCTGGCGGTTATCACAAAAGGCGATGCGAAAATGAGCCGGATGGCTTACCGGGTCATGGAAATACCGTCGGCCAGCCATGAATTTTTTGAGCCTGTCCTATGTGTGGCCGCGGCCCAGCTTTTCGCGTACCATATGGCCAATCTCAAGGGACTAGACGTTGACCAGCCGAGAAATTTAGCGAAGAGCGTCACGGTAGAATAAAAACATGAAACCTGAAACATAAAACATGAAACATAAAAATAGAAGAAAAGCCGTCTGCCTTTTTTCTGTTTTTTAGTTTCAGGCTTCAGGTTTATTTTGTTTCAGGTTTCAGGTTTCAGGTTTCAGGTTTCAGGTTTTTTTGTGAAAATTATCGGCACTGGCGTTGATATTGTGGAGATTGCCCGCATAAAACGGCAGAAATCCGCTTTTTTTAAAGCGGGTGTTCAGCAGAGATGAGCTGGCCTATGCCATGAAAAGCCAGAAAAAATGGGAGCGGCTGGCCGTCAGGTTTGCCGCCAAAGAGGCTGTTTGGAAAGCCTTGGGGGTCGGCGGCCTCGGCCTTAAAGACATTTCAATCAAACGTTCGGGAAACGGCATGCCGTTTGTTGATCTTAAAGAGCTTGGCTTGCCTAAAAATCGGAAAGCCAGCCTTTCGCTTTCCCATTCGGACAATTACGCGGTGGCGTATTGCCTGGTATACCGAGAATGAAGGCCAATAACGCCAATAAGGCCAATAACGCCGTTCTTTATTTAAGCCTTATTGGCCTCATTGGCCTTTAATGAAAAAAATTACTCCCGCCCTTGTCCGTCATGCCTTGCCTAAGAGAAAGGTTGAGACCCAGAAATGGGATTACGGCCATATCCTGATTATTGCCGGGTCCAGGAAATTGATGGGCGCGGCAGTTCTGACGACCAAGGCGGCCTTGCGGGGCGGGGCCGGACTGGTGACCCTGGCCACGCCGAAAAGTCATCAAATGTTGGTTTATTCGCAAGTCTTAGAAGCCTTGACCCTGCCCCTTGAAGAAACAGCCGAGGGAACGATTGATCTTGGCGCTTTTGATGCGGTGAGTTCATATATAAAGGATAGGGGAGTGACGGCTATTGTAGTGGGTCCGGGCCTGACCCGGCAGGAGCGAACAGCCAAATTTATCAGGAAATTGGTCAAAGAAATCAGCTTGCCTATGGTTTTGGACGCCGATGCCATCAATGTCGAGCCTGATTGGGACGCCGCGCCCCTCAGGGGCTCCAAGCGTCCATGCCCTCCGGGCGTGGGCAGCGATTTTTTCAGGTGCCTGACGCCTCAGCGCCGGGAATTTTCCCGCATTATGGGCGTTACGGAACAGGATGTCATTGACCACGGCGTGGAGCTGGCCGCGAAATTCGCCAAGGCTCATCCCAAGTCGGTTCTTGTTTTAAAAGGCCACCGGACAAAAGTTTTTTATGGCAAGGATGTCTGGGAAAATCCCACCGGCAATCCGGGTATGGCCAAAGGCGGGTCAGGCGATGTGCTGGCGGGCCTTGTGGGTTCTTTTATTGCCCAAGCAAAAGGGGACGTTGCTCAGTTTCGCAGTTTTCAAGCGAAAACTGAGAAACTGAGCAACGTCCCCTTACTCGCGGTTTTGGCCGCGGTTTACCTCCACGGCTTAGCCGGCGACCTAGCCGCCAAAGCCTTGACTGAGACGGCCATGAATGCCGAAGACATCGCCGCTTTTCTGCCGCAAGCCATGAAAGCAATACTGAGAAGGTAGAAGGGGGAAAGAAAGGGGACGTTGCTTAAAGGCGTGTCCAGTAAAGGCACTTAATTCATCCATCTTTTGGGGGCAGCGTGCACCGCGGGCAAGCTCTTGCGGCTCAGCCAGCCGCAGATGGAGAATGCCATAGGCTTGGCGCTTTCTCATCCTCCCTTTCCCATGGAGGCGGGATTTATGGGGACCGATGCCAAGCTCGTATCCGCCGCCTATCCGGCCCTGCAGGGCCTGCAGGCGGCGCGCTGGGCCAAGGCCGGCGCGCAAGGCGCCAAAGGGCTCCTGGAACCGGGTTCGGAATTTTTTCAGAGACATTCTTTCCATGATATGGCTTGTCTGCTGGGGGGCTGGGGCGAGCGCTGGGTGAGCATGACCATATCTATAAAGAAGCATCCCGGGTGCGCTTATTTTCAGGGCATCTTCGATATCATAGAACGGATCAAGTCTTACGGTCCGCAAGATATCGCATCCATAAAAGCCTGCGTTAATATCTTCGCCTACGAGGCCAACCGGCGTTCGCAGCCGGCTGCATGGGACAATGTCTCCATCAGTTTCTCGATTGCGAAATCCATCGCGCTGTTTCTGCATGCCGGGGAACTCGGACCCCGGCAGCTGCGGCCGGATTACGTGTGGGAGAACCGGGGCGCCCTGCAAGCGCTGGCTGACAAGGTCTGTGTCGTCCATGACGCGGGGCTCACCCGCGCCATGATCGGACGCATCATGCAGGCTTTCGACTTGGAGAGTTTCCTGGCGGAGTTTAACCTCAAAGACCTCTGGCGGCTAAGGGAAAAGGCTAAGACCCGCAGCAGCCAGACCAAGGGTGCGCTGGGCTGGGGAATGTTGCTGCCCTTCATTAAATCCCGCCTGCGCCGGAGGGATTTCAGCATAAAGCGCATCAAGAGCTTCGATTCGTGGGAGATGTTCTTCCCGGTCCGCCTGGAGGTCACAGATTCCTCCGGCCGCGCGCAAAGCCACCAAGCGCAGACACATGCCGGCAGTTGCTCTGACCCCGGACAGACAGCGGTCGCCTGCCAAAAATTCCTCAATGCTTTTGGGCGCCTTCCTCAAGAAAAAGCGCAAAAACAGCTGGAGTGGTGGCTGAGCCTGGAATCCTGCCCTGCCTTTACCGCTACAGAACTTCCCCGAAGGGGTAAGTTCTGAAGTCTGAAGCGCGAAGTCTAAATAAGTCTGAGGTCTGAAGCGCGAAGTCTGAAATAAAAAAGAACATCATTTTTTTCAGACTTAAGACCTTAGACTTCAGACTTAAAATTCATACTTCAAGCTTCGAAAAGCGGCGTTTTTATTAGCAAATATTTTTATTGCCTTAAGCAATCTTCAGCAGTCCTTCAGCCAAGACATCCTAAAAACCGGCCAGGAACTTTTTGATCGGTCCGAATTTTCCGCGGCCCAGGCGTATTATGAGCGTTTTTTAGCCGACCATCCTAATGACCCGCGAAACCATTTGGCGCAAACCATGATTGCGGAAAGCGCCTTAAAAGCTGATTTCCTGCAAACCGGCCGGCAAAACAGCAGAATCGCCGGCCTCTTCCAGCAGACGATCCGGCAAAACCCTAAAGGATTCGCGGTCCAGGGAGCGCAATTCAGGCTAAATAAAATCCTTTACAACCAGGGGCGCTATCAGGAGGCGGTTACTGCCTGGAAAAAATTTTTAAAAAAATACCGAACAAGTTATCTGCGTTACGAAGCGCTCCTGAATCTGGCGATGGCTCAAGCCGCGCAAAATCTTTGGAATGAAGCCGAGCGCACGACCAATGAGCTGACGAGCCTCAATCCGGCTTACGAAGAACAGGACGCGGTGAAATTTTTGAAAGGAGTGTTCGCTTTCATGCGCCTCGATTATCAAACAGCCGCGGCTTACCTGGAAAAAATGTCCGTGCCGACCGCGGCAAGCCTTTATTGGCGCGCCTTAAACTATAGGGCCGCCGGGCGACCTGTTTTGGCCGCGCAAAAATTTCAAGAGCAATTAAACAAATTTCCAAACGCGGCCTTAAACGAACAAGCCAGGTATCTTCTGGCTGATTCCCATTTCGCCGGCCAGGATTACATAAGCGCCATTAAAGACTTTGAGAACTTCTTGCATCTTTATCCTGAAAGCCCTTACCGGGCCGCGGCTTATTACAAACTCGGCGCGTCCCAATTTGCCGAAGGAAATTATCCTGCCTGCCGCGAGGCTTTGTCGGCCGCGGCTCAAGGATTTCCAGCGCAACAGAACGCTTCCCAACGGAACTTTCCGCATAATTTGTCCCAGGCCAAAGAGCCTGATGAGCCGGAAAAGCCGGCCAACGAATTCGCGCCTTGGGCCCTTTACCTGCTGGGCGAAGCCAATTTAAAAGAAAACCGGTCCGCCGAAGCGGCTTATGCCTATGGAAAAATGGCCGGACGGTTTTCCGGTCATCCCTTTGCCGCGAACGCCCTTTACAAACTTTCCTGGTGTCATTTTCAAAGCGCGGACTGGGCTGCGTCCCAAAACAGCCTTGAGCGGCTCATCCGTCTTTACCCGAATCACCGGGTGATTCCTTACGCCTATCTTCTTTTGGGGACGGCTCTTTTGCGCCAGGAAAAATTTTCAGAGGCGGCCCAAGTCTACCAGAAAAGCGTTGATCTCGCTTTTCCGGAAGAAGCGGCTGAAACGGCCGCGGCCTTGGCCAATGAGGCCGGTTACAAAAATAAAAATTACGGCGCCCTTATATCCGCTTATCATCTTATGGCGGATAATTTTCCCCCCACCGCCGATCCCCAGAGAGCCTGGACTTATCTTTTTATCGCCGAGGGATACTTGCGCAAAGGATTTTACGAAAGCGCGCTCAAAATTTATCAAGCTATTCTGCGCGAATATCCGGCCTCGCCGGCCTGGCCTTATGCCCAGGACGGCCTGGCCTGGAGCCTTTTTAAAATGAGCCGGTGGCAAGAGGCCTTAAAAGCGCGCAATTTAATTGAAAGCCTCGGCAAGTCAGGCGCCGTCGCGCCGGGACTTCAGGCAACCAACGCATACGAACGGGCCAATATCCTTTTTAACATGAAAAAATATTCCGAAGCCCTTGAACAATATGAAAAATTCATCTCCGACAATCCCGCGCACGATAAAACCGGGCAAGCCGGACTAAGAACAGGTCTTTGCTATAGCCAAATGGGATTTCACGGCCAGGCTGTCGCCGCTTGGCAAGCCTTGCGCCGGGACCAGCCTGATTCACAAGCCGCGGCTGAAGCATTGTGGAAAATCGCCGATACCTATTTTCGCGCCGCTAAATACGGCGAGGCCATAAAAACATACGAAACAATTATCGCTTCCCAGCCCAAAGAAGCGGATATGGCGCAAGCCCGCCTGCGCATCGCCCAAAGCCGCTATAACAGCCGGGATTACGGCCAGGCCATGGAGGCTTTTAAAATCCTGATCCTCAGCCATCCGTCATCCGCCGAGGCAAAAGAAGGCCTTGAGTTTTTAATTTCCATGCTGGACAAACCACCGCACCGCCGGACAGCCCAAGAGAATTTGTCCGGCCTGGCCGCTTCTTTGGGCGAGGCATCCGCTCTGGGCAGTGAAGCCCTGTTCGCCTTGGCGGAAAATTACTTTGCCGGCAAGGACTTTAGCCGCGCCGCCTTGGAACTGCAAAAATTGGACAGCGCCCATTTCGAGGCGGAGCGCCTGTCCCTTAAGGAATATTACCTCGGCGAAGCCTATTACCAGACCGGCCGGTGGAAAAGAGCGATCCGGGCTTTCGAGCGTTTATTGGAAAGTTTCCCCAAAGACGACAAAAAACCGTTCGCGCTTTTCCGCTTGGGCGCCGCCCATTTTAAGCTGGAAAATTACAAAGAAGCGGCCGGTTTCTTCGAGACGCTGGCGCGGGAATTCCCAAAATCAGAATATGCGGCGGACGGTCTTTTTAATGCGGCCATGAGCTGCAAGAAGGCGAAACTGTGGCGCCAATCCCAGGAAGCTTTTTTGTCTTATTTGAGCAAGTTCCCCGATAAAGCCGAAGAAACAAAAGCGCGCGATGAACTGGCCGGCCTCTTTGAAGAGCAAAAAAAATTCAATGAAGCGCAAGTCCAGCTCGAAGAAATCCTGCGCGAAGAAGACCGCTCAAGCCCCAGATGGCGCCAGACAGCTGTGCGGCTGGCCGGTCTTTACCTTCTGGAAGACAAAGAGGAACGGGCCAGGCAGATTTACGAAAACATGCTTTCCTTGGCCGGCCCTTATGATGAATGGCGCCTGGCCGCGGCTGTGCGGCTGGCTGATATTTATGAAAAAAACAGACGCTGGCCGGAAGCGGCTAAAATTTATGAAACCTTAAGCCGGGAAACGTCCGGGGCCGAGGTGGTCCAGGCCGCCAAAGCCAGGCTGGATTATATCCGGACAAACTATGGGGAGTTTTTTGCGGCCGGTGAAAAAACCGGCGTCAAAAAAGGCGAAAAATAATGTTTGACGTCAATTTTCTGGAAATCTTGCGCGCCAGCTTCAGCCTGGTGATCCTGCTGGCCTGCTCCGTGGCCGTGGTCGCCTTCACCGCGGAACGCTGGTTTTTTTTCCGCAAAATTTCCGCGGGCACCGAAGCGTTTATCGGCGCCGCCTTGGATCTCTTGGAACAAGAAAAATTCGAGGAAGCCTTAAGCCTTTGCCGCAAGACCCCGGGGCCTTTGGCCGCTATCATTGAAACAGCCGTTGACAACCGGGACAGGCCCAAGGAACATTTTGAAAAACTCATCAGCGCCAAACGCCTGGAATTGCGGCTGTTCCTGGAAAAAAATTTGGGCATTCTCGGCACATTAGGCAATACCGCGCCCTTTATCGGTCTTTTCGGGACCGTCATCGGCATCATCAAAGCTTTCCAAGACCTTGCCCATTCAGGGTCGGCCGGTCCCAGCGTGGTTGCCGCGGGTATTGCCGAGGCATTAGTGGCCACGGCCGGAGGCTTGGCCGTGGCCATACCGGCCGTTATCAGCTATAACTACTTTTTAAGAAAAGTCAAAAATACGGTCGTAGCCATGGAAACGGCGCAAACGCGCCTGACTGTTTCGCTGAAAATATTATGAATGACGCCGCTGATGAGCCGATCACTCAAATCAATGTCACGCCGCTGGTTGACGTTTCTTTGGTGCTGGTGATAATTTTCATGGCGGTCGCGCCTTTTGTCCTGCAGGCCGGACTTAAAGCCTCGCCATCCGAGGCCGGCGCCGCTCTTGGGCGCCGGGCCATGGCCCAAAACGTCAGCCTCGCGGTTGACGCCTCGGGAAGGGTCATGATAAACGGCAAGCCGGTGGCGGCTGAAAATCTTGCCGGAGCTTTAAAAAAGGCTTTGACCGCCAGCCGCGACCGCCTGGTCGCGGTAAGCGCCGAGCCTTCGCTTAAGGTGGAAACAGTGGTAAGCCTTCTTGATCTTTCACGGCAAATGGGCGCAAGAAAACTGGTTGTGGTGCGGTCCCGCGCGCCGGGAGGGCGGGTAAATCATGCAAATTATGGGCGATGACGAGGCGCCGGTGACCGGCATCAATGTCACGCCCCTGGTGGATGTCTGCCTTGTCCTGGTTATCATTTTTTTGGTTACCGCCCCGATCTTAAACCAAACAATCCCAAACGTGGATCTTCCCAAAGCCTCGGTAAAAGAAACAGCGGAAAATTCTAAAACGGTCATCACCATCACCAAGGACAACCGCTGGATGATAAACGAAAAAGAATGCCTGCAGAAAAATTTGGCCGGCATTTTGCCCGGGCAAATCAAAAAAACAAAACAACGTTTGGTGGTCATCCGGGCCGACCGGCAGGCGCGCCACGGCGAGTTGATGCTGGCCATGCAAACGGCTAAAAATTCAGGGGCCAGATCAATATCAATCGCGACTATTCCCACAGAGCAAAGACCATGACCACCCCGCCTCTTTTGAATCAGGTTTATCGGAGACAAGCCGAGCTTATGCCTGATTTTCGCTTACCGAAAATTAGTTTCAACAGAAACGCAGGGATGATGGAAACAAACCGCATGCCCTTTTGCTGGATTTTTTCTTTAGGATTTCATGTTTTGGCCGGTTCAATATTTTTCCTTTGGCATCAGCAAACAAAAATGAATTTTCCTGTTTTGTCCGACATTGAATTTATGGATATCGAGACCGCGGCCGAGGCCGCGGATTTACCGTTCCAAGCGCCGGAAAAACAGCCAGTTGAAAAAATAGTCATGACTAACAACCCGCCGGACATGACAAAAATCGCCTTAATCCCGGCGAAACAGCAGAACGATTTTCTTCTGGAAGCGGCGGCTCAAAACGAACGCAGAATCGCCCCGGCCGAAACATTTCCGGCCGAACAACTGGCCTTAAAAAAAGGGATGGCCGGCAACCGGCCGGAAATTAGATTGAACCTGCCGAACTCTTCCGCCGGCGCGCTCAAAGAAACCGACAGCCGGATAAGCGGCAGAAACTTGCCTGTTCCATCCGCCAAGGAACCGCCTCTTGCCATTGAAGAAATCGGCCGCTTTGCCGCGGCCCGTCCCAAAATGCCGTCCGCAGTCCTGCCATCAAGAGTTTCTATGCCGGCTTTAAATACCAGGGGAATCGCGGAAAAACACGGTCCCGGCTCCGCAGGGCAAGGCCAAGCCGCGCTTTTGGAAAATGCCCTTTCAGGCAAAAAAAAGATAGTGGAAGTATCAGGGCCGATCGCCAAACGCAAGATCGCCAAATTTACGCTTCCGGATTACCCGTCCTGGGCGCGCAAGCAGGGCATAACCGCGGAGATGAGCATTGAATTTTACGTGGCCCCGGACGGCACGGTCAGAAAAAAAATGCGCTTGACGCGCACCTCCGGCTATCATGAATTGGACCGGCGCGCCCAGGAAGCGCTCATTGCCTGGCTTTTTGAAAAAATCGCCGGGCCGCACGATCAATTGGGGGTGGTGACATTCCGTTATGTTCTCGAATAAGCTTATTTTCATTTTTATCTTTGCCGCCTGGCAAGTTCAGGCTGGGCCCCAGCAGAATAGCCAGGACATAGGACTAACGGCAACGCCGGACAATGCGCTGGGGGAATTTATCATTAAAAGCGAAGGCAACATGATTTTAGAGAGCGAAAAACCGGCCCTGGCACTGTCCTTGGATGAAACTCCGGTTATCCGTTCGGCTTTGGAAACAGAAAAAGAGGTTTATCTTGTGGCTCTGCCAAGCGCCACCTGGCTGAAAAACACCATGCCCGGCCGATTGCATTGCCAATATGTCATCGCTCCCAGATATTTCCAATTTCAGCCGGATGTCATTGCCCATCAATTCCGGCTTCGCGCCGAACTCGAAAAAGCCTATCAAGAAAAAAATACCAAGACAGCCCGGCGAAAAGCCGGCTGGCGGTTTCAAATTGCCGACAATAAAGGCAGAAAATACATGGAGTTTTCAGGCAAAGGATTGCCGCCGGAAATTTTGGCTGTGCCGACGACAAACGACCGGGCAGAGGCCGTGCGGCCGGGCTGTCTTTACAGCGGAATTTTGACTTATCGCGACACGGCCGGTAAAATTCATACGGCCATGGCCGGCGAATTTATGGTAAACGGCCTGGTGAAAAAAACGCGCAAAGGCCATATCTTACGCTTGTCCCTCAACTCATTATTCGTCCCGGCCAGGCCGGCTCAAGCCGGACGCGGCCAAGCGGCAAATCTTGCCGTCCCCGCCGCGCAAGAAACGCCGCAGACCGTTTTTACGGAAAACGGCCAGGCCATGATCCAGGAACTGGCCGACTGGATAAAAGCCAACCGCGGGGCCCTGGCCCCGGTTGACGCGGTCGTTTTTGCCAAAAACGTGACTCAAGCGCAGGAGATGTCCGGCCTATTTACCGCCAAGTTAAACGAACTTCTGATAAGGCCCGAGGAAAAAACTCAAATCAAAGTCGTATATTCCGAGGATCATTCGGACGGATACGCGGAGATTTCGATTTTCCTGCCGCGATAATCAATCGGGGGGATGGTGCCCCCCCATTTATTCACGACTTCGACTGATGTAAAACGCGCTGGGGAAAAGGAATCTCAATGCCCTCTTTGGCGTAGCGGGCATGAAGTTTTTTGACGAATTCGTGTTTCAGGAGATACTGGTCCACAAAAGTTTTTGCTTTCAAGACAACGGTGAAATCAACGGACGACTCGCCGAAAGTGTGGAACCGCACCAACGGCTCGTAATCAGGCACGCCGCCCGGCACGCTTTTTAAAACCTCGCGCGCCGTTTCCACGGTCACCGCCTCGACCTTAGCCAAATCGCTGTCATATGAAACGCCCAGTCCGATCAAAACCGCCAAGTCAGGAGAAGGCTCATTGTAATTGGTGACAATGGCTGAAGCAAGCTTGGAATTAGCCACAAGAATGACATTGTTGGCGAGGGCTTTCAAGCGCGTGGTCCTCCAGCCGATATCCAAAACCTCGCCTTTTTCCCCGCTGTCAAGCTCGATGAAATCTCCGACATGAATCTGCCGGTTGATGATGGTGTATAAGCCGGCAAAAAGATTGGTGAGCGTGTCCTGGAAGGCCAGGGCCACAGCCAGGGATCCCACGCCAAGAGCGGTGAGCACCGGCGTAATGGAAATTCCCAGGTTGGACAAAAGCATGAGAATCCCGAGGCCGACAATGGCCAGACGCAGGATATTCTCCAGGAGGCTGGTTTTCGGCAAATCTATATTGTTGGTTCCGATATAAAGCCTGAGACCTTCGATCGTAAACTCGGAAACAGCCAAAGCGATTGACAAAATCCAGCCGGCCAAAAGCCCTTTGTGAAAAATCGCTCCCGCGCGCCCGGGGATGGCCGGCAATAGGTGGGAAGCTAAATAAAGCCCGGCCAGGAAAAACCAAAAGGCAAGATGTTTTTTAAAAACCGCCGTGATGATGTCGTCAACCTTTGTTTCGGTCTGCTCGGACCAGCGGCTGATCATGGCGCAGACGAGCCTGGCGATCAGGCGGCCGACGGGCCAAGACAATACAACGACCGCGGCTCCGCCGATCCAGCGCCATAACTCCGTGTTCATAGGGATTTTACTATACCTTAAATCTCAGAACTTCCCCAAACGGGTAAGTTCTGAAGTCTGAAGCGCGAAGTCTAAATAAGTCTGAGGTCTGAAGCGCGAAGTCTGAAATAAAAAAGAACATCATTTTTTTCAGACTTAAGACCTTAGACTTCAGACTTAAAATTCA